>JBFIJP010000254.1:0-6252 GCA_041600695.1 Thermoplasmatota archaeon
AAGCACGCCATCGGGTCGCTCGTGCTCAATGATCTGCTCGATGCTCTCCGCCGTCAGCGGCTCCACGTAGACCGACTCCGCCATGTCCACGTCCGTCTGGATCGTGGCCGGGTTGGAGTTCACGAGGACAACCTGGTAGCCCTCCTCGCGGGCCGCCTGGCACGCCTGCGAGCCCGAGAAATCAAACTCTGCGGCCTGGCCAATCTGGATCGGGCCACTGCCGATAATCAGGATCTTCTGGATGTCGGTGCGCTTGGGCATGGGTACGGCTCCTCCATGCGGAGGCAAGCGACCCGAGCGCGCACGTCAACGACGTGCTCCGGGCGCCGGGAAACCGTCCCGGCGAGTGTCGGTGCGCCGGGGCAACAGGGTGCCTCCGCGGCCGTCGCGCCGGATGAGGGGTGGCCGGCGCTTCCGACCTGGCCGGCCAAGGAGGGGGGTGTTTAAAGGGTGGGGATGGCGGGTCCAGAGGCCACCCGCCGGCCCTTTGCCGGCCGCGTCGAAGACGGGGGCCATCGTGGCCACCGCCAAGCCATTGCCGTGGCCCCATGCCACCAACACCAAGCCGCGCTGCTCCGCGAGTACTGCTCAATCCAACCTAGTGGCCTTGGGGGGAGTCCGCCTCAAGCATCGGCACCAGCGTGGCGACGGCGAGGCCTTCGCCGCGACCCCAAGCGATGGTGACGGTCCCGTCGCCCATGACTGCAATGGCTGGCTCGCCCATCGGTTCTAGGCCGGTAAGCCACGCGTAGGCGGGGGCGTCCCCTTCGTCAAGAAGCAGCCTCGCCAATTCCACGCGCTGGATGGGATCCCAGGCCACATACCACATTTTGTACGGTCCCACCCAGGTTGGGTTGTCCATGAAGTCGGCCGCGACTGTGTACACGAGGTGGAAGACGCCGCCAACATCCATGGCCGCGGCAAGGACATCGACATTCGTCGCGTCGCCGCCCAGCGCCTGCTCCTGAAGGGGCTCAAAGACCTGCCACGCCGTCCAGTTCGGCGCGACTCGTGCGAACCAATAGTCGTAGCCGGGGCCGTCGGTTAAATTACACCGGGTGCCAATGAGTCCAACCGAACCATCCGAAACAGCCGAACCCACTATCTCAGCGCACCTGGCGTCCGTAATGGGAGTCCGGGCCGTGAACCCATCGGAAGTGATCTCAAGGAAGGTGATGGCATCACCCCAGTCATCGCTGACCGATCGAAGGCACGCCAGGCCAAGTCGATCGCCGTGACTGACGGGCGCCGTCCCTTCGCAGGGACCGACGCCCGCCGGCAGGTCGAGGCTTAACCAGGTACCATCCTGTTTTCGCGCGTACTGGGTCCCGTCATCCCTGCATCGCTCCACGCAAGGCGACAGCAGCCAACGTCCGGTTCCATCGACGGCGAAGCCGCCGTTGATCGTGATTTCCGGGTGTTCGTCCACCATGTGCCAGGTCCCGTTTGCGTCGAGGCTCGAAAAGATCGCCCGGGACTCGAGTTGGTTCGTGCCCCCGCCAGTCGCGAGGGTCAGTGCGAGGGGTGAGCCTTGGGGATCGGTGGCGATGCCTTGGATGTACTCAATGCTGGCCCATGCCTGTGCCGTCGCGGGCACTGCGGCGGCGTCGTGGTAGGGCGCCATGGTCTGGCGGGGGCTTCCCTCCGAGTCTAGCCAGAAAACCGTGGCCCGAGGGTAGTCCAAGATCGCGTCGGCTGTGGGCTGGCGTAGGCCCGCCGGCGTTCCCACGTCCCCTCCGATGAACCAGTTGCCCGGCCGGAGCGGGTCTTCCGTGATGGCCCCGACATCAACGACGTATCCCGTTTCGAGGGGGAGGTACAATGCGCAAATGAGCGTGGGGGCGGTGGATTCCGACGGACACAGCGGCTCAAAGCCGATCGGCTTGTGTTCTGCAGGCGCCGGTTCCTGCGCAACTACCAGTTGCGCATCGGGGGACGAGCACCCAGCCAGGAAGAGGAAGCCGGGGAGGACGATCGCGACGAAGGCACGCATGCCCCCGTGACGGTCGCTCTCACGTAAAGGGAAATCGGCGCCGGCGCGCGTGGCTTCTCCTGGGCGCTCCGGGGGGTCGCACCGCAGTTCTCGAAAAAGCGTGCCATCGCCGCCGTCGCCCCCCACCGTAACCTCCGCCGCGGCGGTTCAGGCGGTCCCGACTAACTGGTCTTCAGATCCGCCAGTTCCAGCCCTGGCACGCGCCGGAAGTCCTTGTCGTTGCCTGTCATCAGTGAGGCGCCGTTCTCCAGCACCACGGCGGCGATCATGGCGACCACCACCGGCAGCGGTGTCCCGGCCCGGTCTTGGTCGAACATGAGGCGGCCGAAGCGGCGTGAAGCCCTCGGTCCAAAGGGCACTTCGATCAGGCCGGCGAGGGTGCGGTGGACGGCTTGCGGCGCGCGTCCACGTGTGGGCACCCCGCGCAGGAGCTCGCCGATATTGATGCTGGTCGTCGCCAGGTCATGTCCTTCCTCGGCGAGCCTTTCGAGGGCCCCCATCACTGGATCGGTCCTTCGTACCAGATCGATCAGGACGTCTGTGTCGAGGATGATCACAGGCTGTACCGGGGTTCGCACGCCTCGTCGCGCCAGGCGCGGACGGTCTTCTTGAGGGCTTCGGCGTCGTCGTCTGAGAGTTCCCACCGCAGGTCGCGATCGAAGAGGTCGCGCTTGGCGGATTCTCGTGCGAGGCGCCGGGCGAGTTGGGAGAACGACTCGCCGGGCCGCTTGGCCGCCATGAGGGTTTCGTAGGCGTCGTCGGCCAAGCTGATGGTCTTCGTCACGTGTCTGTGTATGAGTACACAGATACATAGATGCTACCTCACTCAAAACACCCCATCGCTCCCCGCAGGGCGACGGCGAGGGCTTCGTGGGCGTGATCGGGCAGGCGTGCGACGTCTTCCACGGGATTGGCCAGCGCCCGGATGGCGATGCGCTCGACGCGGGGTGCGAAGCGCTGCATGAAGGTGTAGAACGCCGCGGTTTCCATGTCGATGAGGCTGTCTCGGGAGCGGACGATGGCCCAGCCGCTCCCGTCGCCGTAGCGTGGCTCTGCGCCCGCTGGGCTGCAGCCGTAGAAGCGGTCTGTAGAGATGGCCCGGGCCGCCGACAGCCCCCTGGGCAGGGGCATGTTGGGCTGACTGGCTGCTCCCTCGGGGATGCCTGCCACGTGCACGGCGACGGCCTGCTCGATGGCGTACGCGTGGCCGACGGGCAGGCGGCAGCCCGGCAGCGAGCCGGCGGTGCCCCACAGTGCGGCGCGTTCGATGCCGGGCTTGCTGGTCAGTTCCCATAGCACTGCCTCGCACGCCGCCGAACCCCACGGCGCCAGGACCGTCAGGCCCTGATCGTTGCACCAGGCGTGCACGCTCCGGTACTGGTGCTGCTGGTCCGGGTTGGCGCCGGCATCCTCCAGGGCCCGGGTCCAATCGGCGGGGTCCTCCCCGAAGCAGATGAGGAGATTCGGCCGCAGCATCTCTGCCGGAATCATGGAGACGGGTCCCAGGCTCACGCGGGGCGACTCGTGGATGCGTCCATGACGCTTGGGGTCGGAGGCGATGGCGCGGGAGCCGGCCCGGGGGCGCGCTGGGGAGCCGGCTCAGGGACCGACCCGGGGCCTGGCGCCGCAGGCGGCGCCACGGGCGGCCCCGCCGACGAGCTTGCCACTCCAACAACGCTTATCGCCACGGCCCAGGCTGTTGCCGCGTTGCCGGCCCAGCCGGTTGAGGTGGATCATGCGTGAAGCAATGCTCGCGGTTGCCGTGGCAGCCGCTCTGGTGGTACCGACGCTTTTCATCTGGGCGCCCTGGGACAACCCCGAAGCCGAGGAACTGGCCGGGACTGACGAAGGCGCTGCCGCGCCTGGCGATGTCGAACCTGCCAAGCCCGTGGAAATCTCCGAGTTTGCTGACCGGTTCACCGAGCGCCCCGCCGCTATCGAGCGGGCCGGCCGGCTCGTGTACGGCCCGTTCGTAATCCCGCCGGGTCAGGACATGAACCGCCTTACGCTCGAACTTCCCGTCCACGGTGGCTTCATCACCAGCGTTGCCCCGCAACTGTTCGACGCCGAGACCGGCGCGGTCCCGACGAACCAGCAGATGCACATCCACCACGCCCACTGGTTCGAGCCCAGCACCGACCCGACCGAGGAGTACTACACCCTCAACCTGGCGTGGGTGTTCGGCACCGGCGAGGAGCGAACCAAGGGCACCTTCAACGACCGCTCCGCCGTCGACCCCGATGGGCCCCAGTACGGCATCGAGGTCTCCGCCGGCGCCCCCCAGGCGCTCATCTACATGATCCACAACAAGGAGGCCAAGGCCCAAAACGTGTACGTCGCCCTCGACGTCAGCTTCGTATACGGCACCGCTGAGGCCATTGTGGCCAAGGGCAGTTGTGGAACGCTCGAGACTGGCGAAACCTGCCGCGCCGGACAGGAATTCCACGCCGTCAACGGCAAGCTGTGGGGAACAACGTTCGATGTCCCCCGACAGCCAATCGAGGAAGGCAGCGACGCCAACGGACTGTACATTCACCCCATTGATATCCCCGCCGACGACCCCACCCGCCGCGCCACCGACCACCTCGGCCGCTTCTTCACGGCACCCCACGACGGCCTCCTGGTCGGCGGCGCTGGCCACCTGCACCCCAACGGTCGGGAAGTCATCGTGGCCAACCTGGGCCCTGAGGGCAGTGCCTGCGAGGCCGACCTCGACGGCGATGGCTTGCCGGGCGTCACCCTGTTCCGGTCCCACAAGATCGACCAGGTTCCAGAATCATTCCCCGCCAGCGAGGAATACCAGATGGGCGCCACCAAGCACGGATTCCGGGCCCCCATTCACGCGGGCGACCGCATCACCCAGTTTGCGATCTACGCCAACGACCACTACGCGTCCTATGGCGCCATGAGCTTCGCCGGCCTCTACATCGACCGCCAACAAGCCCCGCCGGCCCGAGACGGCCCCTGCACCATCGACAACACGGCACCCGTCCTGCTGGAAGGCGACCCCGTCGGCGGGTCCCCCACCCAGACCACCTGGAACCGGAACTGGGACTACGACGCCCCCCACTGTGGAGTCGCCGGGTTCCCCGTCTGCGAACGAGCGTACAACGAAACCCGCTCCAGCGTGGACGCCAAGGCCGTGCACATCGCAGGCTTCCTGTACATGCCCGGCGACCGTGCCCTGGCCGGGGACATGGGCGCCCCGGTGCGCGTCAGCAAGGGAGACTCGCTCCTGTTCATCAACGAAGACGCCGCCGCGGGCATCCGCCATACGGTCACGGGCTGCGCCTGGCCCTGCAACGGAAAATACGTCGCCAACTACCCCCACCCCGACGGCCTCTTCGACTCCGGCAAGATGGGCAACGTCGACCCGATCGACAACGGCGGCGTCATCGCGGACCCCAACAGCCCGCTCGGCTACGCCCTGGCACCGGACATGATGCCCGTCTGGGAACTCGACACCACGGATCTGGAGAAGGGCATGTACTCCTACTTCTGCCGAATCCACCCGTGGATGCGGGGCGCCGTGGAAGTTGCCTAGCCGGACGAGCGGTGGCCCGTTAGAACGTCATGTAGACGGTCGCCTCGCCGCCAGCCACGGCGTACACCACGAGCGGTTCGGTGGCGGTGCCGCTCATCCCGGGACTCCCCTGGGGCATCCCCGGCACGGCTAGGCCGTCAATGTCCGGATGCTCAACCAAAAGCCGCGCCACCGCTGCCTCCGGCACATGGCCCTCAATGTAGTATCCATCCACGATGGCGATGTGGCAACTGCGCATGTCCAGTGGAACCCCGTGCCGATCCTTGATCGCATCGAGGTCAGGGGGCACCACGGTCTTCACGTTGTAGTCCCGCGCCTCCATGTAATCGGCCCAATTGGCACAGCACCCACAGGTAGCTGACTTGTACATCGTGACGTGCGTCGCGCCCGCGTCGTCGCTCCACAGAGCCAACCCAGCGAAACCGATGACGCCGACGGTCAATACTGCTAGCAGGGTACGCATCATGCAAATTCTCCTTTCGGCTCGTGGCCGTGGGGGGAACTGCCGCTTGCAGCCCATAAAGCGCGGGCGCGATTATCAGGGGTGGGAGGACCGGGGGCAACGGGTCCTTGGGGTGGATCAAGGCCGTTTGAGAAACCACGCAGCGGTCTGCGGGCGGCGCCCATGGGCGTTGTTACTCTGCGGGCGGTGTAGCCTTGACTAGCCTACGGCAACGTCCGTGTTCGATTGTTTTGCTTCGGCGGTGGGCACAGG
>JBFIJP010000255.1:0-6246 GCA_041600695.1 Thermoplasmatota archaeon
ATGACTGGCTTTCCGAGACCCAACGCGTAGCCGGCCTCGAAAAGGACATTGGGGTTTCTGCCGGTAGAATCCGCCACGACGAAGCGAGCCTTCTTGATTTCAGCCATGATTCGATCATCGATGCGATCCGCGTGGTGCACGCCGTCGATGCGCAGCGCCTTGAATCGAGCGGCGGCAATAGCGGGACGGATTCCGTGTGCAAACAAATCGTCGAATTCTTCGCGGAACGGCATGGCCACGAACGCGGCGACTGACTCCTTTCCGTGAGATCGCAGTTCGCGTACGCGTCGCCAACCTGAATAAGTCAGGGAGAATCCTAGATCGTTCGGGCGATCCTCACGCTTTCCCTGCAGGAAGATGAGGCCATCGTTCTCGAGTGCCGCTAGGCGAGCCACGAACGCATCCGTGGCACTAGCATAACCTAAGGACCGGTGGAGTTGGCTCGAGAGGCTTGTCATGATTCCCCCCTCGGATGATTTCTCTGCTAGGTTGAGCAGGAGGTTGTCAACGTAGCCGACGAAATCGGTTTCGACGGATGCAGCAAGTTGCGCCCAATTCTCGGGCGTGATTCTCGGAGGATCCTGTCCGCGAATCGTTCGCTCCGCGACTAATCCAGCGATTAGGCCCCGACCGCTAACTAGCTCCTCAGCGATGGCGATGATGAGGCCCCCGCGATCTCGATGGGTGACAGGGAATCCAGATATCTCGTACGCCTTCCCGCGATGACAACATCCTGTGCACTTAATTCGCCAAAACGCATCATCCGCTCGTTCGAAATTAGCGACGTTGAAACACAACGGGCAATTTGTGGTCATTTCTCTTCCAAAATCCTCTCCACCACAATCCGCAACCCGGCTCCGGTCGGTCCCTTGACAAAATAGTCAACCGGAGAACCGACCCAGGCTTTGGATGCGATGTCCAGGTGGACGAAGGGCGTGTCCTTGGCGAAATGTGACACAAAGGATCCACCAATCGAAGTACCGGCCTTCGTCGTCGTGGAAATGTTTTGCAGGTCGGCGTAGGTTCCTTCGTTGGCCTTGTCGAATTCTTCGCCCTGGGGCAATTGCCAGGCCTTGTCGCCGGCGCGGGCGGCGGCGGCCACGAAGGATTTTGCGAGTTCGTCGTCCTTGCTCATGACGGCAACGTACGTGGTTCCAACGGCGAATTCGCAGGCGCCGGTGAGGGTGGCCATGTCGCACATCCAGTCGGGTTTGAAGGTGCGGCCGTAGGTGATGGCGTCGGCCAAGATGAGTCTGCCCTCGGCGTCGGTGTTGAGCACTTCGATGGTGGTGCCGTCCTTGGCGGTAACGATGTCACCAGGGCGCTGGGCGGTGCCGCTAGGCATGTTCTCGACGGCGGGCACGATGCCGATGACGCGGTGCTTGACCCCCAGGTCCTTGAGGGTCGTCATGAGGGCGATGGTGTTGCAGGCCCCGCACTTGTCGTACTTCATGTCCCACATGTTGGCGCCCGGCTTGATGCTGATGCCGCCGGAGTCAAAACAGACTCCCTTGCCGACTACCACGAGGGTCTTCTTGGCGCCCGCAGGGTGGTAATCCATGGTGATGAGTTGTTCTTCGTTTTCGGAGCCCTGGGCCACGCCACAAAGCGCGTTGAAGCCTTCCTTTCGAAGGGCTGAACGGCCCTTCACGGCCACGGAGAAGCCGTGCTTGCGGCCGCGGGCGCGGGCCTGGCTGGCGAGCCACTTGGGGTTGCAGATGTTGGCGGGCGTGTTGGCCAGCAGGCGAGCGTCGTTGACGGCGTCGGCCAGGATGCGAGCACGTTCCACGGCGCCCTTGGCGGCCGCGCGGCCCTCGGCAGGCAGGATGATCTGGAGCGACTGGAGGCCCTTGTCGTTCCTGTCGTTCTTGTCGTCGTCCTTCTTGCTCTTCCACTGGTCGAAGTCGAGGCCTCCGATGATGGCCCCCTGAACCACTGCCCCCGCGGCCTCGGCGGCGTCTTGGCCGATGGCGACCAAGTCACCCACGAGGGTCGTCGCGGCGCGGCTAACACCTAGGGCGCCAGCGGCCCGGCAGGCAGAGTTCGCCAGGGCTCCCATTTTCTCATGGGTCAGCTTCTCCGCGTCCCCCAGACCAACCAGGACGGTCCAGCCGGAGGCCGTGGGGATGCTCCGGATTTTCTTGAAACCGAGTTTGAGGCTTGCGTCGTCAAGGACGCGCTTGACGGCGGGGTCGAGTCCCAGCGCGTCGGCGCCGGGCGCACGCCGCTCGGAGTCAACACCTGCGATGAGGACTCCCGTCTTGGCCTGCTTGAGGGTCGCCGTCGTTACCGTAACCATGAGCGGCGCACCCCAGATGCACCCATAAGGGCTGGCAACGGCCGCGTGCCTCGCGTTTATTCGCGCCGCCGCCATGGCCACATGTGGACCTGGAGGAGCGGGCCCGGACCTTCTTCGACGCGATGCGGGATGTTCAGATCGACCGCCTCCTGGAGCTGTTCGCCGACGACGGCATCTATGACGTGCTGGGCGTGGTGGGCCCCATGGACAAGGAGCAATACGAAGCGTACCTGCGAGCCGTCAAGCATCGCATGCCAAAGGTCAGCTTCACGATCGAGGCCATCGCGGTGCGCCGCAACATCACCTTCGTGGAGTGGCGCTCCCAGGGCCAATTGGCCCTCGGCCAACCCATTGCCTACCACGGCGTGCACGTTCTCAGTTGGAATCAGGACGGAAGAATCGCCCACGCCAGCGTCCACACGCAGAGGGAGGCAATCGAGCCGCTCGTGCAACCGCGGGGCGCCGCCCCCTCCGACGGCCAGTCGCGCCACCCTTAGGTAGACTGACGCGGCTTCGCGTGCGCCGCCTGCGACTGATACGGCAGTCAGGGTGTGGGGATGGGTTGGATGGAAAGCGTCCACTCCGACAACTCCCAGCCACCAGGCGTGCTCCAGGTGCCGTCCCACTCCTCCAAGTCCCAAGCAGATGCTTCGATGGTCAGGTTGCGGGAAATGTAGGCTTGGCCGTCGCAATAGTACCCATGGCATTCGTCACGGTCGCAGTGGGCCCCGCCATCCTGCTCGACGCAAGGATAGAAAGCCCCTGCCGCGGATCCAGAGCGATCCCAAGCGCAATTACTGGCGATGCCGCGGACGTACAAGGAGCCAACGTCACCATCGGTGGTGAAGCGGACCGACGCGAGTCCAACGCCATGGCATTCGCTGGAGCTACCGTCGTCTTGGGTGCGCCAAACGCTCACCTCGGCGATGCCCAAGTATTCGAAATTGGACGGCATTGCCCCAGAAACGATTGGAATGATAAGCAACAAGAACGCGGCTCCAACCCTGCGCATACCGCACCACCGGGCTGCCTGCTATAAAACTGTGACGCGGCCAGCGGTGGGCGCAATCCAGGATTCGTCCTGCCGCTGCAACCGGCGGGCTGCCTGGGGTGCGCGCGTCGGTGATCGCATGGTTCAGCGCGGCTGGCGGCTGGCCGCCGGGGCCTTCGGCCGACTCCCAAGCGTGGGCAGAATGGTCGCCCCGGGGCAGCGGAAGACCGTTGAGGAGGCGTGGCCCGGCCGAATCGCAGTGGAGCACGTCAGAGCGTTGCGGGCAGCGCATCGGTCGCATCGATCCGGATGGACCAGATTGAGCCGTAGCTGCGGGGGACCAGGGCGGAGATGCCGGTCCGCTCGTAGAAGTCGGATCCGCTGGCATCCACGCTGCCGTCGCCAGCGATGATGGCCTCACCCGAGCAGGACCACCTGGCCCGGGCGCAGTCGCTTCGTGGACACGTCGTTGAGTCGGCGCCGTGCGTGCAGGGACCAAATTCAAGGCGGCCATCGACCACCAGGGCGTGCACGGACCACTGGCAAGTGTTGACGGGGGCCTCCAGGACCAGGCGGTCTTCGCCGTACGGGTTGTAGTCGACGTCGTAGTCCACGGTGAACAGGTCGCGGCCACTGCACTCGCGCGCGGAGCCTTCGCCGTCGATCAGTGTGGACTCCACCCACCCCGGGGCGGTGTAGTAGGTGCTGCCAGGGGGCGCTGCCGCCACAACAGGCAAGATCGCCACGAGGCACCATGGAAACGCTCGCATGCATCAACAGGCCTCTCGCCCGCCTTAGGCGTGTGGGCCGCTGGCGGTGCAAAGGCAGCTGCTGGCCTGCGTGGCGCGTGTTCGATGACGCCTGGGGTCCAGATGCCCTGTCCAGTGGCGGCCTCGCGGCGTCCCCGCCCATCCTGCCTGGGCCGGCTGGCATCCGTTCAGTGCCTCGCCGGCTCCAACACGTAAGGCAGCATCTGGTCGAGGGGGCCGTCCTCGATGATCCACGTGGCGTGCTCGCGGGTGTAGTCGTCCTCGGGGTGGAAGGCGATACTTCGCCCTGTGACTTCGAACATGGACACGTCCGGCAGGCTGTTGCCGATGGACAGCACCCGGTCAAGAGGCACGCCCAGTTCGCGGGCGAACTCTAGCACCGGCGCGGCCTTGTCGTTCAGGGGGGTCTTGACGATGCCCTCGCCGGTGATGTGTCCGTCGTCGTCGTAGACGAAGCCATTGGCGGCCACATGGTGGATGCCCAGCCGGCGCGCGACCGCCTCCGCCATTACGTCCACGCCGCCGGAAACGATGGCGCACTCAATGCCCTCGGCCGCCAGCGTCTCCATGGTGCGCCTGGCGCCGGGCATGAGGGGCGGCTTGCTGAAGATTCGCTCGAAATCCGCACGAGCCAACTGTGGCTGCTTTTCCAGCCAAAGGGCCGCATCCCGCCGGATGAACTCCCGATCGTCGAACTCACCGTTCAGATACGCCCGCAGGCCGGCTAGATTCTCGACGCCGAAGTGCTTGTGCACCATGACCCAACTGCTGCCGACATCGATGAGAACGCCATCCATGTCGAAGCACACCAGTTCAACGGGGACATCGGGGCCCGCCGTCGGCGTGGGGGGCCGCACGACGCGGTGGTTCCGGTAGAAGGTGGCCAGGGCCTCGCGCACGGAGCCGGCCAGCGGGCGGGCCGTTTAGCGGTTTGGGCTCCGTCGCCGCGCGCAAGGCGGGCGCCTCGTGCAGCTACGGAACCACCCTCCCTGGCGGGCCCCGCGCCGTACAGACCAGCACTGCCGATCGGGGCGGGCCCCCCCATCAGATTCATTTACAAGGCCTATGTTTTCGAGGCATGCGAGCGCTTCTCGCCCTGACACTGCTCCTGTCAGGCTGCGCGACGTCGCCGGCCCCGGCCGATCTGGAGCAAGCGGCCCCAGACGCGCTGCTTCCGTCCGAGCTTGCCAAAACCAACTGCCAAACATGGAGCGCCACCGTCGACGCTCCACCGACCGCGTTCCCCCAGAACACCCCCTACAAGCCGACGGCGGGCACCACGCCGGGGACGATTCTCGCGGTGTACGAGGGCTCCTCCTGCGGCGATGTCGTGGATCTGATCGAGGCGTTCCCCATGGCGGGCCGACCTGGCGCGGCGGTCCTTTCGTGGTGGTGGAGTTCAGGCAACGACACCGCGGCCCTGAACGCCTGGGGCGTTCCCGTGGAGAAGCGCGCCATGGTCGTCTTGTGGTCAAGCCGACTCCCCACCTTCTACATTGATGGACCCGGCGACGAGAACGCCACGCGCACGGTGATCGTGGCGGGTGCGCTCGCAGCCGGCGCCGCTCCAGGCCAGGCGTGGAACCTGCATGTCGTCATCGACGGTGCCGATACCGTCGTCGTCGAGCGCCTTGGCACCCCGGGCCAGACGTGGTGGCAGGGGGCGGCACGCGCGGGGGACCGCAGCCTGCTTGCAGCCGATGATCTCAGCGACTGGCGCGGCCGTGGCATCCGCCAGGCGGGAGTCAACCTGGCCGTGCGTCCTCTCGAACCAACTGGGATCTGAGCCGGCGTTGGCCAGCGGGAACTGTAGCCCTCGGAAGGCGTCGCGCCGCGGGTCAGTACCGTGACGGTTCCCTTCATAACCCCCGCCCGAGTCGCCAACCTTGACCCCCTCGCCCCAGCGCGGCCAACGGTTGGCCGGTTCGCCGGTTTTCAACTGAGGAAGGTCCCCACACCGCAAATGAGAGCCCGATAACGGGTGGCTGGGAGACTGGCCGCACGGGAGCAGAAACGACACAGTCGCGGGGATGGAGTGAAGGCGTTTGCGCCGGACGTCCCCCGCGGATTTGCTGAAACGCGCCACGTGCCTCTGGTGCAAGTCCCTGAGACGCGTAGTCGAATGCCGCAAGCCACCCATCCGTGAGGGTGGGTCGGGGAACAGAATGGGGCCTACTCGGGGCTGG
>JBFIJP010000256.1:0-6231 GCA_041600695.1 Thermoplasmatota archaeon
GAGCGCCTGCAAGCGCTCCAAGACATGCAGATTCTCGACACGGCGCCAGAGGCACGGTTCGACCGCATCACCCGCCTTGCGTCGCTGCTGTTCGACGTGCCAATCTCTCTAGTATCCCTGGTGGACGAGGATCGACAATGGTTCAAGTCGTGTATCGGGCTGGATGAGGACCAAACCGAACGGGACGCCTCCTTCTGCGCCCACGCGATTCACAGTCCCGAGGTCTTCATTGTCTCAGACGCGCGCAAGGACGAACGCTTCGCCGACAACCGCCTCGTCACGGGGCCACCCTTCATCCAGTTCTACGCAGGTCGGCCGCTCAACAGCCCCGGCGGCCATTTGGTAGGCACCCTTTGCATCATTGACACCAAACCCCGGACGATGTCGGCAGAGGACATCCACCGGCTCGACGCACTGGGGCAATGGGTCGAACTGGAACTGCAAAACCGCAGCCTGGGCGAGCGGGAAACCATCAATGACGCATCCCGCCGGCATCAATTCTGGCGGCTGAGCAAGGACCTCCTTTGCATTGCTGGCACGGACGGCTTCTTCAAGGATCTCAGCCCGAGCTTCACAACCACGCTTGGATACACGCGCGACCGGCTGCTGGGGCAGCCTTTCCTGGACTTCGTGCACGGCGATGACGTGGCGGCCACCATGAGCGAGATGGAGCGGCTGCGCGACGGCCAGAGCACCCTCCACTTTCGCAACCGGTACCGGCACGAGAACGGCCATTACATCTGGCTGGACTGGACCGCGGTCCCTTCGGGAAACGTCATCTACGCCGTCGCTCGCGATGTCACCGAAGCCGTCGAGAACCGCAACCGCCTGGACCGGGTGGTGGGCCGCCTACAGGACAGCACGTCCCAAATGCGTGAATTTGCAACGCTGGTGGCGCACGACCTGCGTGCACCCCTGCGCCGCCTGGCTCAGCAGGGACTGAACGAGGAGGCGGCCCAGGAAATTGACCTGCTCAACAGGATGATCGAGGATCTGGTGCGGTACGAGCGTGTTTTCCTTGCCGAGGTACCGGAGGAGGTGATCAATCTGGATGAGCTGTGGGACGAGGTGGCCGACGCGTTCAGCGACGCCCTCGCGCGGGCACAGGTGGTCGTCGAGCGGCCGCTGGGAAATGCTTTCGGAAACTGGGAACAGCTGGCTGTCGTTATGCGCAACCTCGTGGACAACTCCATCAAGTACAAGCACCCCAACAGGCCCCTCCAGATTCGGGTGCAGGCGTTTCCGCAGGCGGATGGGGTTGAAATCCACTACCGGGACGACGGCCAAGGCATTCCTCCCGAGGTGGCGGCCAAGCTTTGGACGCCGTTCCAGGGCCGGGCTCCCGGGCGGGGCGAGGACCATGGAATGGGCATGCCGCTCGTCAAGCGCATCCTGGAGCGCCACGGCGGCTCCATCCGGGTGGGAACACCACCCCGCGGGGCGCACTTCGTGCTCTTTGTACCGGCACGGGCCAAACCGGTGGAAGCCCCGGTGGTGGAAGCATGACCCATGCCCCCATCCGGATTCTGGCCGTCGAGGATGACACCCGCGACGCCGTCCACCTGCGACGTTTGCTGCGGGAGGGGCTCACCTCGTCAGGCCTGGATTTCCGGCACCTGGTGACGGCTGAAAACCTGGAAGATCAGCTAGCCTCCTTCCGTCCCGACATCATCTTCCTGGATTACCGTCTGGGAGCCGACGACGGCATCCGCATCCTGACCGAGGTCACGGCACGCCACCCGGACTTGCCGGCCATCATGATCACCGGTTACGGTGACGAGGAGGTCGCCGTGAACGCCCTACACGCTGGCGCCATCGATTACCTTCCCAAGAGCTCCCTGAGCAGGGAGACCTTGGTCCGCGCCGTCTTCAGGGCCCTCGCCGTGTCCCGGTACGCAGCGACCCGGCGTGCTGCCGAGGCCTTGGCGGCAACAACCATCGCCCACGAAAAGGCGTTTTTCAGCGTGGTGCCGGTGCCCGCCGTCCGCCTCGACAGGCACGGCGGCATCGTGGCCCTCAACGCCAGTGCCGCCCACACCCTGGGGTGGGCTCCGGAACGTGTGGTTGGGAATGATTTCCATGATCTGGTACATCGGTTGCTGCCAGATGAAAACCGGAGCGACCCCTACGACTGCCCGGTGCTGGAAGCCCTGCGGGGCGACGAGGAAATGACGGCGGTGCACGACGCGGTCTGCCAACCGGACGGCGGCTTCCGCCATGGCGCTTTTCATTTCATCCGCACGCCGGGCCGACCAGACCTGGGACAACTGGTCCTGTTCGAGCCTGACGCCCGCGACCACGCCCGCGCCGACCGGGAAGCCCTGCGGCGGGAAAGCCGCGAGATGAGCGATGCCATCAACGTGATTTCGCATCTGGTGAAAACGCCCATGACGCCCGTCAAGCTACAGATCGCCTTGTTGCGGCGGCGACTGGAGGGTGACGATGCAGCCCGGGACGCCCTGGATGTGGTGGAGCGCAACCTCCGTCGCATGGGAACCCTGTTTGACAACGCCATCAACACGCTGCGGCTCAAGCGCGGCGAGTTGCGCATCCACTGGACCGAAGCCGATCTGGCGGATGTCTGCCGTGGCGCGGCGAAGGACTCCATGCCACTGCAGGAGGAGCGCGCCGTGGCCGTGCAAGGCGTTTTCCATCCGGCGAGGGCGAAGGTGGATGCGAAGCGACTGCGCGAAGCCATCCGGCGATTGCTTGAAACCGCGGTGGCCCGATCCAGTCCCGGCGCAATCGTCCAGTTCTCCCTCACACAAGACGGCCAGCGTGCCAGGATCGAGATCGCGGACACCGGCCCACCGCTGAGCGCCGACCAAAAAAGGGCCATCCTGGATCCATTCGGCATCCTGATCGGTGACACGGACGCCGGCTCGCAGGTGGAACAGGCGCTTCACACCCATTACGCCCGCATCCTCGTCGAAGCCAACGGCGGACGCATGGACCTGGAGAGCGGCCACACCACGCGAGTCACCATTGAATTGCCCCTGGCCGCCACAAGCGCGGCCTCGGGAGCCCACCCAGACACGGAAGGCACCACGGAGGAATCCCGGGCGGAACCTGCCCCGGCGGACGCATCCCCCGCCAGCGCCGGGCGGCCTCCGCGGCCCGAGGGCGCTCAGGCGCAGGCCCGGAAGGCCAAACGGACCGCTGGGCGGACCGCCGGTTCCGGCCCCGAAGCTTGAAGCACGCACCCGGCTAGCGCCCGGCATGGCCCCGGCCCCCGACCAGGCAACCGCCCACCAACCCGTTCTCCAGATCGCATTGGACGAGGTGAACCTCGACCGCGCGCTCCAGTACGCCCGCGAGGCCGTGGCCGGCGGGGCGACGTGGCTGGAGGCGGGGACACCCCTGATCAAGGCAGAGGGCTTGGAGGCGGTCCGGACGCTGAAGAAGACCTTCCCCGAGCAAACCATCGTGGCGGACATGAAAACGATGGACACGGGCGCCTTCGAGGTGGAGATCGCCGCCAAGGCGGGCGCTGACGTGGTGGGCATCCTGGGCGCCGCCAGCGACGAGACGTTCGAGGAGGCGGTGAAGGCGGCCCGCAAGTACGGCGCCAAGGTCTACATGGACCTCATCGGCGTGGCCGACAAGCCGGCGCGCGCCAAGCAGGCGCAGAAGCTGGGCGCCGATTACGTTTGCCTGCACATGGGCATCGACGACCAAATGGTCGGCGCCAGCCCGGTTGAGACCCTGCGCGCGGTCGCCGAAGCGGTGACCATTCCCGTCATGGTCGCCGGGGGCCTCAACACGGAAACCGTCGGCGCATGCGTCAGCGCCGGAGCCAGCGTCATCATCGTCGGCGGCGCCCTTACCAAAGCGCCCGACATCACGGAGGAAGCCCGCAAGCTCATGGAGGCCATCCGGGACGAGAAGGTCATCCCGGCGCAGATGTTCAAGCGTTACGCCCAGGACGAACTCAAGCAGGCGTTCCTGAAGTGCAGCACGAGCAACGTCAGCGACGCCATGCACCGCAAGGGTGCCATGGACGGCGGCATCCAGGCCCGCCAGACCGGCGCCAGAATCGCCGGCCGCGCGGTCACGGTTTTCACCGCCGACGGCGACTGGGCCAAGACCGTCGAATCCATCGACGTGGCCAAGCCCGGAGAAATCATCGTCATCGACCAGCGCGGCGGCCAAACCGCCATGTGGGGCGAACTCGCATCCGAATCCTGTAAAGTCAAGGGAATCGCCGGCGTCGTCACCGACGGAGCCGTCCGTGACATCGATGATATTCGGGAAATGGGATTCCCCGTCTGGAGCCGCTGGATTGTCCCCAACGCCGGCGAACCAAAAGGCATGGGGGACATTGGCGTCGAAATCAAATGCGGCGGACAAACCGTCCGAAACGGCGACTGGATCATCGCCGACGACATGGGCGTCGTCGTCGTTCCCCAAGACCAAGCCCACGAAGTCGCCAACCGGAGTCTTGAGGTTCACGAAAAGGAGAATCGACTCCGCGAGGAAATTCGGCGCGGAAAGACGCTGTCTTCCGTTTTGCAGTTGAAGAAATGGGAGCAGGTTGTTGGGTAAAGCCCACAGGGGTTTACCCAACCGAGGCGCCACGCGAGTGGCGCCGAGTGTGGGCTGAAAGGCTGAGCGGAGCCAAGGGTTTCTGGCCACGCACGCGGCCCACGAGGGCCGCGTGCCGCGGTAGGTACAGGTCGGAGCGCACCGGTTCAAACCGAATCCAACGGAGAGCGTACCCCGAGTCGCGTGTGGCGGGCCACATGCGTGTACACCATCGTCGTCTTGACATCCTTGTGCCCCAGCAAGTCCTGAATGGTTCGGATGTCCGTTCCACCCTCCAACAGATGGGTCGCGAAACTGTGGCGCAGCGTGTGCAGCGACGCCCGCTTCGCGACGCCAGCGTCTGCGAGGGCCAGCTTGAACCGCTTTTGCACGGTGCTTGGATGCTGATGGTGCCGGCGCACCACGCCGCTGCGTGGATCCACGGACGGCTTGGCCGCAGGAAAAGCCCAAAACCAAGGCCACTGCTTGCCCGCATTCGGATACTTCCGTTCCAACGCGAAGGGTAACGCGACGCCGGGTGCATCCGTTGCCCGGTCCGCCTCATAGAGCCGGCGGACACTGCTAATATGCTCGTGCCACGAGGCGTCCAGCGACGAGGGAAGCACCGTGACGCGGTCCTTGTCGCCCTTACCCGACCGCACCGTCAGAACTCCTCGGTCGAAGTCCACGTCCTTGATGCGCAGCTCAAGGCCCTCCTGCAACCGCAACCCCGCACCATACAGGAAGCGGGCCATCAGCTGGAACGGCGGCTCCAAGGCAACGAGGACGCGGCCTACCTCGGCGCGGGACAGGACGACGGGCAGGCGCCGCGACCGCTTGGCCCGGACCGTGTCCTCCAGGCCCTCCATGTCGACGCCAAGCACGTGCCGGAACAAGAACAGCAAGGCATTGAACGCCTGGTTCTGCGTGGACGCCGCCACTTCTTGATCAAGGGCCAGGTGGGTCAGAAACGCCTTGACGTCGGCGGCGGCAAGGGATGACAGATCCCGCCACGCCGTGAAGCGCCCGAATCGCGCCACCCAGCCGACATAGGACTGCTCCGTCCGATAGCTCAAGCGACGCAGCCTAGTCACCTCCCTCACCTGCAACGCCACATCACGCCACGCTTGCCGACCACCGCGAGGCGCCCTGAAGGTCTGCCAGGCTTCACGCGTCCTAGCACCTGTTCCAGCCAGCGCTTCGTCACCTACGCCGAGGCAGGACGCGACTTCGAACACCATCTTCCGGATACCGTGCGAATCGATGCCGGTGCCCCGAAGGTGCCGTGCGAAGTCTGCCCGCCACGCCGTTTCCATGCGAAACCGCCAATATGCCGACGCGGGAAAAGCACCCCTCACGGGTGACAAAACCTACGCCCAACAGGATGGAGCACCTCCGGCCACCACCGATCACCTACCAAAAGCTGAAGTAGGGGTTTGAAGCGGACCCGGGAACGCGGGAAAACCCGTGAATAACTAGTTCGACGGCGGTTCGGGCAAGGTGTAGTTTCAGCAAGGTGGCCCAAATCGAAAAGTCGAGCGGCAAAATCCCGGAACTGTAACTCAGCATTCCACGTCTATTGTCCATGTTTTGCATGGCCGCAAGAAGACCGGCGCGTCGCCGAGTGAGTAGTTTCACTAGCCCTTGCCTCGGCTTTTTGTCGTCTCGCTGCATCAAGGCGCCTAGCCATGAGCAAGCCCGCTCCGA
>JBFIJP010000257.1:0-6190 GCA_041600695.1 Thermoplasmatota archaeon
CACCGCTTCCAGCCACGCGTTGAACACGGGCTCTTGGGACAGGTCGATGCTTGACCCATGCCATGGTTCAAACACCAGGTCCAGCGGCAGCGGCGTGGCCTCATGATGCACGACCCCGGTGCACCCGCCTTCGTCGCCCGGCGGGCGGCTGATGGTATCCTGCATTGCCGGCTTGAGCAGGAGGGTTCCCTCGATGTCCGTCCATTGGTGTCCGAGGATTCCGATTTCGAAGTTCAGATTGTTCGGACCGGCTTCTTCGGACGCGGAGCTACCTCCCCCATAGCCATACCCCGTGATTTCGAAGGGCGAGCTCCAATTGCCAACGACTCTGCCGCCCACGGCCGACGTGGTCCAGAGTGGGCGCCAAGCATCCAGTGGCCGCTCTTCCCGGCCCAGTTTGGCACAGCCGTCCAGATTGGCCCACGCAAGCGCTTCGATGGACGGTTCGAGAAAAGTCCACTCCGCTTGCGACACGGGTGCGCCCGCCTTGCGGTCCGCGAGCGCCCAGACAGTCGCTCCGACGACCAATTCCCCGCTAGCTGGCACGCCGTCAGCAGACACGATAGAGCCCGTGAGACCGACGCCCCGCCCGAACTCCACGCCGTTGAACGAGCAAGCAAAACCAACCTCCCCGGCGCTGCGCCGCGCGCTGCCTTTCGGAGCCAGCGCCCGCACGGCTTCCAGGTCCATTTCCCAATCGCAAGCGAAAGCGCCCTCGTCGGTCGTGCGCAACCAAACCTGTCCGCCGGGAATTTTCCAGTCGAGCAATGTCGCTACGTAGTTGGTCGGCTCCAGCTCAAGGGCCGTCGGCGCGGGAGCGGCCTGGAGGAAGTGCTCCCCCGGGCTCAAGAGGCATCCCGCAAGCAAGACGAGCGCCAGGCATGCACCAAACCAGCGGAACACGGCATTCGGACCTACCCGGCGGCTCTTTGAGTTTTCTCCCGACGGCGTGCCCGGCCCCCCGGGGCCAGCGCGGCATTCGTTTCCTATGGTTTTTTCCGGGGGCCGGCGCCAACCCCGACGGCAGACCCGACGGCACGGCGCGTCGGAGTGGGGCAGATTGCCTTGAGCCCGGTTGGACCTAGCAGGGGGCTCCAGGCACGCCCAGGAACCGGTGCATGACGATGCTGCATTGTTGGGTCCCCCACGCGGACGCATCGGTCTTGGCCTGCCGGGCGATGGGGCCGGCGCGGTCAAACAGATCCAGAACGGCATCGTGGCTCTCGGCAAGCACCTCCTGGGCTGCCTCGTCGGCCGCGGCGTCCGCTTCCTGGCCAGCGCAGGCTTCGGTGCGTGCGTCGTCGGTTGAGCGGATGGCAGTCCCAAGCACCGATTGTTCGCTGGGCTCAAACAGTACATCCGGAGCGGTCCCACACGGGCCACCCGCGGCGGCGGGAACGCTTGCGACAATCAGGAGGACGAGCACGGCACGGGGCATCTTGGCGAGCATGCAGCGCAACAACCCCTGAGGCCCATTTGGGCCTTCTGCCCGCGCCCGAAGCTAACCACGGGCGTGGGGTGTCCGGGCGCGAAAGGCAAACCCTCCTGAACCCCGGCCGCGCTGGCGGCGCCGTGGAGTTCCGCGACCTGGCGCCCGGCCCCGACCCCCAACTGCCCCTGGAGGCCTTCGAGCGACGGCGCCAAAGGGTCGCCGAGGCTCTTCCGGACGATGGGCTCATGGTGGTGGCCACCCACGAGGAAACCACCTACAGCAACGATGTGGAGCATCCGTTTCGCCCCCACAGCGATTTCTGGTACCTGACGGGCTTCAACGAACCGGGGGCCGTGCTGCTCATCGACGGCTCCGGGGGCACGGAGGTTTTTGTCCGCGAGCGCGAGCCATCGGCCGAAATCTGGACCGGGCGCCGGCTGGGAGTCTCCCGGGCGGCGGAGGCGCTGGGGGTTGATGCAGCGCATGCGCTGGACCGTTTCTCCACTCGCCTGCGGGACCGCATCGATGGGGCGGTCCACGCTGTTACCGACCACAACGCCTGGGTTCACCGACGGCTGCGCCGAACCATTGGAAAGGTTCCGGAGAACGGCCGCGAGGTGACATCCGAATTGCGGGTCCGCAAGGATGCCGACGAAATCCGGCTGCTCCAGCGGGCCGCCGACATTGGTATTGAGGCCATGCGCGACGGCGCAAGCCACATCCGCCCCGGAGCTCGCGAGTATGAGGTTGAGGCAGCACTGGTCGCCGCCTACCGGCGCGCCGGCAGCACCGGTCCCGGCTATCCACCCATCGTGGGAACGGGCGCCAACGCGGCCGTGCTGCATTACATTGCCAACCGCGACGCGATTGCCGCGGGCGATCTGGTGCTCGTCGATGCCGGCTGCGAGTGGGGCTATTACAACAGCGACATCACCCGCACCTTCCCCGCAGACGGAGCGTTTGACGGACTCGCGGGCCAGCTCTACGACGTGGTGGAACGGGCACGCGCCGCGGCTCTGGCAGCGGTTCGACCGGGCGCCAGGCTGCGGGCACCCCACGACGCCGCAACACGGGTTTTGGCGCAGGGCATGGTGGAACTGGACCTGCTGACCCCCGAGGCCATCCCGGAACCCGACGGCTCGGGCGGCGACGGCACCATCCGGCGCCACTTCATGCACGGCACCAGTCACTTCCTGGGCCTGGATGTCCACGATGCCGGCAACTACCGCGAGCCAGACGGCGAGACCCGCCGCCTGGAGGAAGGCATGGTCATCACCATCGAGCCCGGCCTCTATTTCAACCCGGATTACGCCGTTTGCCCGCCCGGCACCGAGGGCATCGGCATCCGCATCGAGGACGATGTCGTCGTCACCGCCGACGGCGCACGCAACCTGACCAAGGCGCTGCCCACGGCGCACGACGCAGTGGAAGCGCTGGTGAAGGTGCAGCCTTCTCGCCGCTAACGCTAAGAAGGCCGCCACCCCCAGGTGAAGCGTGCGACTGCTCCCCGTGATGGCCATCCTCGCCCTCCTGGCGGTGCCCGCCGCCCAGGCAGCCATCAACCAGCCCACGCGCCTCGACGATGAGGTCCGGTTTGCCGACGGGTTCGACGACGGACTCTTCGTGGTCTCCGGTAGCCTGGAGGCCCGCCTGCCGGACGCCCGGGGCGGTGCCGCCTATGAGGTGACCGACGGCCTGTCGGTGACCAACCTCGCCCAGGTGTGCTGGCAGGAGCGGCAGGGGCCGCTTCGTGGGGGCGAATGCGCCACCAGCACCACCAGCAGCCTGTCGCTGGTGGTGGCAAAGGGCGGGTCCGTGGGGATGAAGCTGCCCGTCGCCGTGGAAGCATCCCTCTCGGCACCCCACGCCCTGGCTCTCTTCAGCGACATCCGGGGCGCCTTCAGCCCGATTGCCCGCCAGCAACTAGGTTTCGACAAGGCCATCGGGGCAGCGTTGCTGGACCCCGTGGTCACCGTCGAACCCCGGGGCGGCGTCATTGACGCCACCCTGGTGACCCTGAGCGCCACCACCATCGTCGACGTGCTCGACGGCGGCAGCGTCATTCACCGGATCCAGGGAGATGACGAAATTGTGACGTTCGACGGCATCCCCCGCATCGGTTCTTTCTCCGCCGAGACCGTTTTCATGCCGTTTCGCACCGGTTCAGTGGCGCAGTTTGCCCCGGCCGACGACCAGTCCGCCGCCGCGGGCCTGGAGTGGTCGCGGCTGCTTGGGCTTCTTGGCGACAGCGGCGACCCCAACCAGCTTGAGGAACTGCACAGCCGCCTGGGGGAGTCGCTGGAGGATGTCCTCAACGGCGCCATGTTTGGTTTCCCGGTCTTTGCGCCCGGCGGCGGGAGTGACACGTTCAGCCTGATCCGGTTCGACAGCCTGGTCGCGTCGCCCGCCAACGGCAACCTGCGCCTGGAGGGCGACGCGCCCCTGATGCTTCAGGGAAGCAGGGTGGGGGGCTCGGCACCTCTGCTGGGGGTGGCGTGGCTGGCACTTCCGTGGTGGAGCTACGCATTGTGGGCCGTTGCATTGTCCCTGTTGACGGCGCGCCTGGCCGTGCGCCCCGCCAAGGTCAAGCCGCAGCGCCGCGCGATGGGTTGGGCCGCCGGCTTCGCCGTGTTTGCCACCATCATGGTCCTTTGGGACCTGGAAGTCCGTTCCCTGTGGGGTGCCAGCGTCGGAACCTCCGGCAGCAGCGAACCCGCCGGCTTGCTCATGTTCCTTGTGGTCCAATTGTACCCGCTTGCCTATGGGTTGTTTGCCGTGGCCGCTCCCCTGCGAACCATCCTGGTCAACGGCCTGCGTCTGGCAGGCCAGGGTGGCCTGACGACGTGGGCCGGCCCGGCGGCCAATGTTCTGGCCTTCGTGCCGGTGGTTCTGCTCTATCGAACCTATCTGGGAGAACTGCTGGTCCAGCTTGGGGACGCGCTTGGTTAGCCACGAAAAACTGCATCCCCGCCTGGCATCGCTGCTGGCGGAGCTGGGCTGGACCGGACTGACGGCCCCCCAGGAGGCGACGCTTGGGCCGGTCCTGGCGGGAGAGCATGTCCTGCTGGTGGCGCCCACAGGCCATGGCAAGACGGAGGCAGCACTGCTGCCCGTCATGGGTCGCCTGCTGGCCGAGCGGGACGCCCTGGCCGGCGCCCGTCGTGACTGGCCAGTGGGCTTCAAAGCCATCTACGTCACGCCCCTGCGGGCACTGAACCGGGATCTGCTCGGCCGACTCGAATCCTGGGCGGAGTCCCTCGACCTGACGGTTGGCGTGCGTCACGGCGACACTTCCCAGTCGGAGCGCAGCAGACAAGCGCGCAGCCCGCCGGATCTCCTCATCACGACGCCTGAGACGCTGCAACTACTCCTCTACGGCGACACTCTGCGCCGGCATCTGGGCACGGTGCGTTTCGTCATCCTGGACGAGGTGCACGATTTGGCCGCCAGCGAACGGGGCGCCCAGCTTGCCGTTGCCTTGGAGCGCCTGGAGGAAGTGGTTGGCCAACCGGCGGACCTGCGGGCGGCCAAGGCGGCCCAACGCACCTGCCCAAGCCAGCCCGATGCCCGCGCGGGCGGCGGCTTCCAGCGCATCGGCTTGTCCGCAACGGTTGCAGATGCATCCATGGTGGCGGCCTTCATGGGCGGACGCGAAGGGTTGGCGGGGGGCGGGCCCCGACCGGTGACCATCCTGGAGGTGGCGGCCGAGAAACGCATCGAACTGGAAGTCGTACAACCCGCGGTACAGGATGACGACCACGTGACCGCTGGCCGGCTGATGGTTCCCGCCAGCGCCGTGGCCGAACTGCGCAGCGCCCGCGAGTTGGCAAGCGAACACCACCGGGTGCTGGTCTTCCAGAACACCCGCGATGGCGCCGAATTGATGGTTTCGCGCAGCGCCGTGCTGGATGCTGAGGCCGGCACGCCGCACCTGCTTGAGTTGCACCACGGCAGTCTCAGTTCAGAGGTTCGGGCCGACGTGGAGGACCGCTTCAAGACCGGCGAAGTCCACGCGCTGGTAGCCACCAGCAGCCTGGAACTGGGCATCGATGTGGGCGCCATCGATCACGTGGTCCAGATCCATTCGCCACGCAGCGTCACCCGCCTGGTGCAACGCCTGGGCCGCGCCGGCCACCGGGCCGGGGCGGTGTCCCGGGGCACCCTGGTTTCCAGCGGCCCCGAAGATGTGCTGGAATGCATGGCGGTGGCACGCGCCGCCATCGAGGGCCGCCTGGAGCCCCTGCGGCTGCGGGAATTGCCCTTGGTGGTCCTGGCCAACCAGCTTGTCGCGCTGACCAACGAGTACGCCGAACTGGACCCCGACTGGGTGTACGCAGTCGTCGCCCGCGCCCAGCCCTTCTGGGAACTGGACGAGGGACTGTTTCAGGCCACATGGGATGCACTCCTGGACGCCAAGACCCTCTACCCCAGCGAGCAGTCAGCGCGCCGCTTTGCCCGCAGCGGCCGAGCCCGCAAGCATTTCCTGAGCCACATCGGCATGATCGCCGACGAGCGGACCTTTCGCATCTTCGACGAGGCAGCCAAACGAACCATTGGCAGCGTGGACGACTCCTTCGTGGCCGCCAGCCTCCACCCGGGCGCCCTGTTCATCATGGCCGGCCGGCCGTGGCAGGTGCTTGAAATCGAAAACGAGGAGCAACGGGTGCGCGTGGGGCCGGTGGCAGAGATCGGTGCCGTGCCCCAGTGGAGTGGCAGCGACCTTCCCGTCAGCCGCGAGGTGGCCCAGGAGGTTGCGCG
>JBFIJP010000258.1:0-6180 GCA_041600695.1 Thermoplasmatota archaeon
CAGGTGGCCGCCGCGGGCCAAGTCCAGGAAGTGTCGGCCAAAGAAGTAGGTGTAGCCGGCCAACTGCTCATCGGATCCCTGTCCGTCCAGCAGCACTTTCATGCCGGCCTCGTGGGCTGCACGCATGACCTGGTGCTGCGCCAGAATGCTTGGCGTACCAAACGGCTCATCCTGCACGTACACGACCTCCTGCACCAGTTCCTTCATGGCAGCGCCGTCCAGCGAGGTTGTAATCCAGGCCGCGTCGGCCGCGTCGGCAACCATTTTGGCGTACCGCGATTCATCGAAAGGCGAACCCGGAAAAACGGCGGTAAACGTGCGCACTTCTGCCGTAGGCTCGACTCGTCGCATCATGCCCACGATGGCCGCTGAATCCAGCCCCCCCGACAGGGAGGCGCCAACGGGGACATCACTGCGCATCCTGAGCCGCACGGCGTCCTGAAACAGATCGCGAAACACCCTGACCGGGTCGTCCGATGTGCGGGGCGTGGGGTGCCACCAACGGTCGATGCGCATTCCATCGGCATCAACCAGGGCCCGGTGGCCAGGCCTCAACTGAAAAATCCCTTCAAAGCAGGTTTCCGCGTTGTGATCGGTGCCGCCAGTGGCTAGGTAGTCAGCGATGGCGGCGCGATTGGGCGTCGCCTTGACGCCAGGCGCATGTAGCAAGGCTTTGATTTCGCTGGCGAAGCCTACCCGCTCCCCGGCTTCAAAGTAATAGAGCGGCTTGACGCCAAATCGGTCGCGGGCGAGGAAAAGCTGCTTGCTCTGCCTGTCATACACGGCGATGGCGAACATGCCATTGAAGCGGTGCACGCAGTCAGCGCCCCATTGCTTGAAGGATGCAAGGACCACTTCGGTGTCGCCGGTGCTGGTGAACGTATGTCCTAGCCCGCGCAGTTCATCGCGCAGCTCAACGTAATTGTACACCTCTCCGTTGTACGAGATGACGTAGCGGCCCTGCGGGTCCAGCATGGGCTGGTGTGCAGCATCAGAAAGGTCCAGGATGCTGAGCCGCCGGTGGCCCAGACCGACCGGCCCCTCCTCGAAGAACCCCTCCCCGTCGGGGCCCCGGTGGGCCAAGGCACGAGTCATAGCGCCCAACGCGTCGTGGTCAGCAAACGGCTTGCCGCTTGTGTCATAGATGCCGCTGATTCCACACACAATTTGCACCGAGGTCACAACTCACGTGTAAACTAGGTGGGTCGGGGCTAAGGCATGCGGGCCATCAAATACGCCCAGGCAGGCACGCCAGTTACCCAGGAAGCCACCTTGGATATCGATATCCCCGTGATCGGTGCGCTGAAGCCAATCCGTCCCGGATGCGACCGCAGATGGGACTTCCTGGTCGACCGCATCCCAACAGCCTCCGCCCGAAGGGTCCCGTTGGTATCTCGGCCCCAAGCGCGTCACACCTCGGCCTCTTGGCCCGTGCCGGCGAGGCCCCGCGCCCTCTGGTCGAAACGGACAAGGGGCCTGGCGATGGCTTCTTTGTTGTTGGGCACCGTAGGCATGGCATGAACGGCGGGAGAATAGCGCTCGTGGCAGCGGGCGCCCCCCTGCCGGTATTGCTGCTGTTGCTGCTGACCCCTCTGGGAACGGCGATCTTCGCCCATGACGAGTTCCACGTCGCCCTCATCGCGGTGGCGACCGTCGTCGCCGCCGTTGTTGGCGTCTTGGCCATAGGCGTGTTCCAGGCGCACGGCCGGGTGCGCGACCTGGCCCTTGCGGGCAGCTTCCTTAGCTTCGCCGCCATTTACGCTTGGCACGGCGTGTACACGGGGACGGAGCCCGCCTTCCGTTGGCTCATCTACGGGCCCCCCAGCCGACTCGCCTTCGGCATCGGTATGCTTGGCGTCACGTCCGCCCGCCGCGTCTCACGCCAGGCCCGAAACTGGGCGAGCGCGGCGTTGGCCCTGGGGGTAACAGGATTGGCCCTGTTCTCCTGGGCCCTGGCTCCCGCAGTGGCAAACTGGGCGGCGCAGCAATCAGCTTCAACCCTCGCCGTGACCCGCCTCTCGATCGAGGGCACGGGGGCCCTTTTTGTGTGCGTCGCCACGGCACGGCTGGCTGCCGGAGTTCGCCGTGGCGTGCCACTGCTCGTGGTTGCGGGGGCCGCAATCATCGCCGAGCAAAGCTTCTTCTTCATCCTGGCAAAACCGTGGGATGCGGTCTGGTGGGGCGCCCACGCCCTGGGGGCCGCCGGCACCACCACCCTCGCCGTTGGCGTGCTGGTTGTTGTCCGCAGGGCGCATGCCGAGGCCGAGATTGGATGGATTCGCCGCGAGGCGGATGTCCGGCAACTGTTTCTCAACAACGCCGCCCACGCCTTGCGAACGCCCCTCACGCCGCTGACGCTGCAGTTGCACATCCTCAGCAAGCAACTGGCGGACCACCCCGCGGCCCCCGCCGTCGAACAGGCCACCAAGGCCACGCGCCGCCTGACCTCCATCGTCGATGAACTCCTCGTGGCCGCCGAGGCGGGCGCTCAGCCCTCCCGCGGATCTGGTCTTCGGTCAGTTGATTTGGCAGCCCTGGCCAACGAAGTGGCCTCCGAGAAGGAGGGCCTGGCCAACCAGAAGGGCCTCCAGTTGCTGGTCGACACGAAGCCCTGCAAGGTGGCCGGGGACGAGGCCAAGGTGCGAAAAATCCTGCAAAACGTCCTCGACAACGCCATCCAGTACACCCCCACCGGTCACGTCGTGGTCACGGTTCGGCGCACCACCACCGGTGGATCCATCGCCGTGCGAGACACGGGAATCGGCATTGACCCCAGCGACCTAGACCTGATCTTCATGCCGTTTGGTCAACTCGGCGGCGCCGGCCAGCAAGCCACCAAGAGCTCCGGCCTGTCGTTGGCGGTATGCCGGGTCATCGCCGCCAGCCACGGGGGCACCATGACGGCACACTCCGATGGCCTGGGAACCGGCACGACGGTCACCCTGAACCTGCCGCGGGACCCTTCCGAGGCGACCTGGTAAGTCGATTAGGCGTTCTGGAACACCAGGCACGTGTGCCCGACGCCCACCACATCGCCCACGCGCAGGACCACCCGGCCCCCGCGGGGCAGGGGCTTGAAATTCAGGAACGTGCCGTTGGCACTGTGGGCATCCACCAGCGCATGGCCAAACCGATCGATCTGCAATTCACAGTGGTGGCTGGAAATGTACGGATCGTGATCCAGCACGAGCGTCCGGTCCGGCGCGCGACCAATGGTCCAGCGAGGGCCCTCGCCGTCCAGAGGGAACGTCCGTCCCGCCCCCGGCCCGGTAGCAATCAGCAGATGGGGCGCAGGCGAAATGGGAGGTGCCGGCAAGCCGTTGCCCGCCGCCTTCAGGCCAAGATGCACGGTTGGCTCCTCGAAGCGCTTGTCCGGGCCGCCCGTGGGTTCCAGGTTGCCCAAGTTCCCAACGGCCACGCTGGTGGCAAAAAGACGCTGCGGCACCACCTGGTACTCAATGACGGGTCCCGTCTCGCGGCGCCCATGCAGGGCGCGTACGAATCCTCGCGACTGGAGCTTCTTGACGTGCTTCAGCGCCGATTGGCGCGACGTGTCGAGGGCTTCAGAGAGCTCTTCTCCGTAGCGGGGCCGCGTGACCAACTGCAGGAGCCGCAGCCGCTGCAGGTTGGCCAAGGCGTCCAGATCGGCCGCAAGTGCCTCTAGGGGTGCCATGCCCCAGTGCTGCTCTGGGGCAACTTCTTGCTTCGCCATGGGCCCCCCTACGCTTTGCCCACCTTAGCCAATTCGTGCGCGAACGCCCGCGCCGAGGGGTAGCGGAGGGAGGCGTCCTCGTGCAGGGCGCGCTGGAGCACACGCACCAGGGAGCCGGGCAGGTCGTCGGGCTGGTATTGCACAGCGAAGGCCCCCGGCGGCGCGCCGTAGATGCATTCGTGCAGGAGCGCTGCGCAGGAGTAGATGTCCGACTGGCGGGTGGATGGGGTGCCGGTGCGCACCTCCGGCGCCATGTACGACAGCGTACCTGCCTGCTGGCCCTCAACATGAACCACGGTGTCCGTGGATTGGGTGCCGACGGCCACGCCGAAGTCAGCCAGGACCGGCGTGCCGTCCGATGTCAACAGGATGTTGGCCGGCTTGAGATCGCAGTGCAGAATGCCCGCGGCGTGGACGGATTCCAGTCCGGACAGGATTCCCTGGGCCAGTGCCGTCGCCTGGCGCCACGGAAGGACGCCTTCGCGGCGCAAGAGTTGCGCCAGGCTGCCGCCTTCCACATGCTGCATGACGATGATCGGGGCGCCGCCCTGCTCCAGGACCTCTTCGATGTGTACCACATTGGGATGCCGGACCCGGGCCGCCAGGCGCGCCTCCCGTAGGACGCGGGCGCGCAACTGGTCGTCCATCTGCCACGTTTCGAGGGGCTCCTTGAGGACCACCAGCCGGTCGCGGATGCGGTCCCGGGCCAACCAGGTTCGGCCGCCGCCGCCTTCACCGAGAAGGCGAAGGCGTTCGTAAGCCAGGTCGGCGTCGTCGCCGCGGGGAACGAGGACAGCGGCCCGTGCCAGGTGTCGCAGGATCCGGTCCTCTTCATCGCCGATGCCAAAGCGCTCCCGGAGCGCCACCAGGAACTCGCCATCCTCGGCCAGTGTCCCCCGCGCCAGGGAGGCTTCCAGTGCCGCACGGTACGTTTCGATGCGTTGGCCGTACAGGGCCTCCTCGACGCCCTCGCCACGTCCACGTGCAAGGACGCGGTCGGCGAACTGCATCATGGGGACGGCGGAAGCCGAAACTCCCAGCACCGCGACGATGGCAGGAATCAGCGAACCCGGGAACGCCAGGGTGCCCAGTCCCACCACGGCGACGCCGCCGGTGACAGACCCGGCAAGGCCTGCCGCGTAGGCGGACGTGCGCGCGGCGCGCTGCGGGAGATCATAATGCCAGACCCGTGCCAGGCCGTACGCCATGACGCTTAGGCCGGCGAGGCGCCAGAGGCCCTCCGTGCGGAAGCCGGGCAGGACATCCAGCATCAGGTAGCCTTCAAACAGGCCCCAGGCGAAGGGTGCCAGCATGGCCGCAACGACGAGGCGTGCCCGGCGGACTTCAAGGGCCGAGCGGGCGTCACGTGTGTCGACGGCCGTGCCGACGGCCACCGCAACAGCCGCGGTGGCCAGGAGCAGGAATGCGCCAAAGAGCAGCAGTTCATTGTGGTCCGTGGTGGCGGCCCAGGACTGGCCGCTGGTCAGCAGCCGGCCGTAGAACAGCGTGTATTTGGCGCCCAGGAAGGCGACAAACATGCCCAGGCCAGCCAGAAGGGTGGTGGCGTGCATGGCGACCCGGGGGGTTGCCGCTTCGCGTCGGGCGCGGTTGAGGACGAGCAACGTCAGGCCGAGGGTAGCGTGGAAGGGCACGCTGACCAGCAGGGCCATGGACGGTCCCCAAACCGGGTAATAATTGCCCGATTCAAGTGCGACTCCTGTCAGAAGCCGGGAAGGTTCGAGAACGAAGACCAGCACGGCGGTGGCCAGCAGGCCGAACGTCGCGCCGCGCATGAGGCGCCAGGAGATGCTGCCTCGACTGCGAACGCTCTGCGATGCCGCGAATTCCACGAGGAAGAATGGCAGCGGCAGGAGGAAACCGAACTGGATCAGATAATAGCGCAGCGCACCTGCGGCGGTGGCCGACTCGACGCCCAGGTTAGAGATAATGATCTGGGCGCCCCAGAAGACGGCGAAAAAGGAGAACGCGACCGCGCCTCGGGGCCGGCTCCGGCCTCCGCGGAGGCTTAGCAGGCCGAGAACGATTAGGCCGGCGGCGCTCACCAGGGCCCAGAGGGCTGACATCAGGGAGTAGCTGAGGGTTGCCATGGTTCACCCGCTAGCTCCCCATCATGCAGTACGGGACGCACAAGCCAATCGCGTAACTGGTGCCGGCCGCCAGGGCGGACGAGCCGTCGCCGAGAACCAGCGAGAGGGGGTCGATGTGGGCTCGTGCACCACCGCCTGCAGCGGCGATTTCGATGGTCCAGGTATCCGCCCCTGGTGCTGTGGCGGTGATGGTTCCCCCGCTGCCAAGTAGCGATCCGTTGCTGTCGCGCAGTTTTGCTGCCACGGCAGGCTCGCCGGTGGCCTGGGCGACCGAAACGGTCACAGTGTTGCCGGCGGCCACCGTGAACTTGTACGTGTCCTGCGTGTCGCCGGGAACGGCCCCCAAGGTGCCGCCGAAGC
>JBFIJP010000259.1:0-6173 GCA_041600695.1 Thermoplasmatota archaeon
AGCGACATGATGGGTAGCAAGGCCACGGCCGATCCAGACATCCTGCCCGGCCGCCACCATGTCGGCCAATCAGATGATTACACGGGCGGCGATGCAGTAGGGATCGACGTTGGCGAGTTCAGCGCGTGCGTCGTGACTGCGGGCCGCCATGTGCGGATGCGGCGAGGCAGCGGACGACATGCCCGTCGGGCCGGGCCCCACCAAGGCCCTGGGATGATCGCCTACGCGGCCATCGTTCGACTCCTGTCCGAGGACCCTTTTAAGCAAGCACGCCGCAGTAGCCTCCATCGCCATGCGAACGCTATCCCTGCTGCTGACCCTGCTTCTCCTGATGTCAGGGGTGGCCATGGGCCAGTCCGGCAACCCGGACCCCCAGGCCGACGACGCTGGAACCGACCCGGCTCCGTCGAGCGGCAACGCGACAGCGGCGGGTGACGGCGCAGCAACCAACGCCGCCAGCAACGCCACGGCAGGCAATACCACCGGCAATGGCACCGGAAATGGCACCGGCAACGGGACCGCAGCAGCGCCCCTCGTTGGGCCCGTGTGCGGCGAAGACCAGGGCCCCGTGTGCCGCGCCCAACTCTGGCAGACCCGCATGCCCACACTCCGGCACATCAACTTCATTCCTGCCGACGACGGCGTCGGCCTGCGCAACTACCGCGTCGACGGCGACCTGGTGCTGGCTGAACTACAGTACCGCACGGATGGAAACCTGTCCGTTCACGCGCGCGCTGAGGGCCACCGCTTCATGCTCAACGCATCCGGCGACCACCTGGCCTTCCACGACACCAACACGGGACTGATCCTCTTTGACGGCACCCACGGAACCGTCCGACTCGTCCTGCCCCCCGACGCCAACACGCAGCGCACTGGCTTCGGCGCACGCTACGTCGTGGACGGCTACCAGGTGATGCTGCTGTCGCAAAACGTGTCCGTCGAGCGTGACGGCTCGCTGGTGGTTGGCGACTACTTCAGCCTCATCAAGCGCCCCGGCGAACTATCCCAGAAGGCCGCCTTGGCGCCGACGCGGCCAGCCGCAGAGCAACCCCTTCTGGATGATGCCCTCGGAAAGCGCCACCTCGGCGCCGAGGTCGGCGTTGACAACGTCACCCAAATCGCCAGCGTCCTCACCTACGACGACTTGGATGTCATGGTCGCCGTGCCCTCGGGCCCGGCCACACGGGAGGACCCGATTCGCATCGAAGTGTCGGCTGAACTCACCGAAGGCCGCGCCGTGGCGGTGACCATCGACCCCGGCCGCCTGCGGGGACAGGAACTGGAGCTGCGGTACTTCGACATCCACCTCAGTGCCGACGGCTCGCGCATCGAAAGCGAACTGATCTTCCCCATGGCCGACAGCCTGCAAGACGCCCTCGACCCGACCAACGACGGCGGCCAGCCGGAATACTGGATCGTGCGCGACCGCGACGGCGTCCAAGCCATCCTGGTGTTCCCCCACTGGAGCATCCACGCCGTGACCATTGCGGGCATCGGGGAGATTCCACTGACCCCCAACGTCGTGGCCGGCGCCGTGGCAGGCGTTCTCGCCGCGGTGGCAGCGGGTTTCGTGATGTTCAAACCGCGTCGTCGCGCCTGAGGATTCCCACCGGACGGCAACAGACGGCGAGCCGACTCGAACCATGGGTAGCGCGACATCGGGCCCGTGACGCGCGCCCCGGGTGCTACGGGTTCAGATCGAGCCAAGTGTTGGCAAACGCATCGATGGTGTCATCCACGAAGCTTCGCCGGTAGGAGACCAGCACGTTGGCCACCCGCTCGGCATCCACGAGGAACAGACGCTTGGTGCGCCCGTCCGGTTCCTCCCGAACCAATTCGGCCTCGCGTAACTTGTTGAGGTGGAAACTCAGCGTGGGCGCCGAGACACCGGCCACCGGGCGAAGTTCCTTCGGGGTCGCGCCAGGGTTCAGGGCCAGGTGGGCGCAGATGCGCCGAGGCACCTCGTGCCGGACCAGGTACAGCACGTCCTTGTCCCGCCGGTCCAGGCCCTCGGCCGGGTAGAAGGCCTTGAAGCCCGCTCCCTCGCGGGTGGCCAAAACGCCGTGCTTGACCAGTTGGTAGCAGTGGTACTCCAGGGTGGACACGGCGAGGCCCATTTGGGTCGCCATTCCGCGCAGGTGCAGGCCCGGATTCTCGCGCACGAAGTCGACGATGCGACGACGCACATCCAAATCCAGGACCCCGGAGCGTTCGATGGGCATGCGTACCTCAGCGGCGCAGGACCGCCACGTAGAGGGCACCGACGATGGCCAGGTTGAGCAGGGTCATCGTCGGCCAACCCTGGTCGGCGCGGTTCTCGACCGCTTCGATGGTCAACAGGACCCCCTGGGCGAGGAATCCGACGAAGGCCAGAGAGATCCACAGGAGGCGGATGTGGCCGACTCGCCGGTACGCCAGCAGCCCGACGGTTGCCAGGAGCAGCGACAGGCCCGCCAGGAGAACGGCGGCGCCGACGGCGATGTTGGCCTCAAGGGCACCCATGGTAACCCATGATGGCGGCTGCGCTTTACCGTCTTGCAATGCGTTCGGAGGCAGCCCAACGATGATGGGTGCCTCTAGGTCGTTTCGTAGACCGTGAACTCAACCTCTCCCTCAATCCCAACCGAAGCGCCCTCGGCGGCAGCCCAGCCGAACGCCCAGTTGCCAGCGGCCGGGGCATCGATCACGAAGGCGTTGCCGCCACCCCCGCGGTCCTGCTCGGCGGCGACGGTGCCGTCGGGGCCCTCCAGCCAAATCTTCAAGCGGCAAAGGGACACGCAACTCCACGCAGGGTCGACCGTGAGCCCCGTGGTGCCGTCGGGGACGGCGAATTCCAGCGTGTTCTGGCCCGGAGGGTCCTGGGAAGTTACCAGCAGACTGCCGAACGATTCGGTCCAGGTGTGGTATTTGGTCGTCGTGCTGGACGAGAAGCTCGTCGACTCGGAGGTGGTGATGCAGCCGGCCAGCGAAGCGATCAGCAACGTGGCCAAAACCAGGATGCGCATGAATTCGCCATTGCCCCCCGCCACTTCAAGGCCGCGCCCGCCGTTCGGATTCCAGCCGGTCCGCCAGGCGCCGAAGGGCGTCGCCGGCAGCGGTAGGGATGCGGAACCCGTCCGTGTGGGGGCAGTAGTCCTCGTCCAGGATGGCTTCACGCAAGCCTTCGTCCCAGGTGGCGGGGTACAGCCGGCAGCCCTCCGGCCGGGCTTCGTAGACGCCGCAGCGGCCGTCCGCGCCCAGGAAAACGCATGGGCGACCTTCGCCCCCGGCGGCGGGCGGGCCGTCGCGGGTACGCAGTTGGAGGTAGCCGTCGTCCGCCTCGAACCAGAACGAGTCCCCCAGGTCGGGCCGCGCCGCCCGCAGGCGAGCAAGATCGGCCTCCGTGAGGATCATTTCGATGTCATGGCAGCAGGCACTGCACGCCTGGGTCTCGCAGGGGCTGGGGCCCTTGGTTGCGATGCTTGGCAGCACCGGCAGGGCGGCTGGCCGCCGGCCACTCATTCCTTGGCCAGCGTAACGCCCCGCTGGTTCTGGTAGTTGCCGGACCGTTCGGCGTAGAGAGCCTGGGGCGGGGATTGCAGTTGCTCAAGGACGAGCTGGCAGAAGCGGTCGCCAATCGGAATCTCAAGCCGCTCGTGGCTGGTGTTGAATGCTGCGATGGTGAGGCTGCCGTCGAAGCCAGCCTCCACCTTGCCGAAGCTGGCGAGTACCCCCCGGCGGGCGTAGCTCGACCGAATCCACAATTGGCCACAGGCGTCGGCGGGCATGCGGACCACCTGCTCGGTGGCAATGAGGAAGCGGGCCATGGGAGGCACGCTGGCGACTCCTGATCGAACCGGTTCGGCGGCGGTACCGGGAACCAGCACTTCGGCGATGCGGAGGTCAATACCGTTGGGCGTCAGGTCGCCGGGGTGCCAGGGGTCAAGCCCCAGGCGGCCGGACTCGACCGCTGCCAGGAAATCCGTGTCGCTCCAGGTAGCCACGGCGGGGACGCGGGCCCCCCGCTGATGACCGTTGCGGCTCATGGGCTCGCTTCGGCCGGCCCCGCGTGGCGGGGCGAGCCTTCGGGTCGGGCTATTACTGGGCCAGCACGCGCAGCGGGAGGCGCATCTCGCCATTCACTTGCCAGGACAGGAGCCACGAGCCGCCTTCGCTGTTGACCCGCCATTCGCACGGCGTGCACGCCATCATGTCACTCGTTTCGCCGACCTCGTCCTGCTGGATGTACACGCCGTCTAGGAGCGCCGTCTCGTTTCCGGACGGCGACCGGAGAGTGAGAACGATATCGCCAAGCGCCACCACATCGCCGACGTCGGTGATGAAAAGCTCAAGGTAGCACTCGGAAACATCGAACACCACTTCGCCGGCTCCGCCTGGCGATGCCGCTGCGATCGTGTCGTTGAAGACTTCAAGGATCGCCGGGAGGCCCCGCTCGGCGCAGACCAGGTCGCTGGAACCGGCGCCACCGGCACCACCGGCGCTCCCGTTGCCGCCGGTGCCCGCGCCAGAACCGTCGCCAGGAGGATCATTACCGTCGTCCCCGTCCGAGTCGGAGCCGAGGCAGCCAGTCAACAGGAAAACCAGAATCCAGATCGTCGCGCGCACGCCCGATGCACCCGCCTGCACCGCTTGATGCTTGCGAAGTCGGCTATCCGCGGTGCACCGTCGCCTCCAGTGTCCATTCGCCGTTGTAAGCCGGTGCATCCCCATCGAAGCCGAAATAGAACTCCCATTGGCTCTGCTTGGCGTAGGGGCCATCACCCCCGGCGCCGGCGAATCCCACCGGAATACGGTGCACCCGGGTCGATCCGTCGTCGGACTCGACCGGAGCCGGCCGCCATTCCCGCGTGTCCGCCCCGTGGAATAACAACTCAAGGCCCGTGGGCGTGTACGCGGTGTACTCCAGGGTCACCTCAACGTAGGCGGCGTCGCCGGGGACCAGGCGGCCGTCCTCGGGCCCAACGACAAAGATGCCCCCGCTGCAAAACCAGCAGTTCGGTGGCTCCATCACCCAGAGGAAGGTCTCGCCGGCCGCGACTGCCAGGGGCAGGGCCGTCTGGTTGTCCCACCGGTCCGGGTGGCCCGGGAACAGGGGGATTTCCAAACCCCGGGTTGCGGTCACGGTCATGTTGACATCCAGATGCATGGTCTTGGTGTGGGGCGAGATGCCCGGCAGGGTGGGCAGGTCGCCCTTGGGCACGGCGAACACGAATTCCCAGGCCGACAGGCGCTGGTGAGGCAGGTCGTTATCGTCATTGGTCGACACGAAGCGGATGGTGCCACCGTTCTCCAGGGGTACGTCCACCGGCTCGGGTGCGTCGTCCGCGGCCGTCTTGATCCACAATTCCGGTGGCCCGTAGTTGCCCGTCCGCACATCGCGCCATGACACCGCCACATCCACGAACTGCGCACCCAGCGGGATCACCTGATCCTCGTCGGGAACGAAGGGCAACTGCGCATAGGGTTCAGCGTTGGCTACCCACTCCAGTGTCTTGTCCGCCGACACGACCACCAAGGAGTCTGCCTCACCCCAGTAATCGTGCAGGTGCGCCCGTTGGTCTGGCCGGCTGCCGTTCAGGTACGAGTAGTCACCCGGTGAGGTGACGACATGGACGCCGCCGGCGTCATCCCCATCCCGCGAGTCGGAGGCGCACCCGGAGATCACGGTGCCCAACAGAAGGCAGGCGACAAAGATTCTCATAAAAACAAACTTCCGGAACACATCCAAGACGTTTGCGGCGGCGATGTCTGCGCCTGCCGTGATGTCCCGGCCGGGCCCCGAGCCGCGTCCAAAGGCTCAAAGGCGAACCCGGAGTCGCGGCGTTCCTGCCCTGCGGGGCGACACCACGGGCCCGTGGGTTAGTTTGGTATACTCGTGGCTTTGGGAGCCATGGACTCCGGTTCAAATCCGGGCGGGCCCATTTATGGAGGCACCACAGGTGCCGGAGGAAATGGGCCCGCCGGGATTTGCCCGAGGCGCAGCCGAGGGGGACTCCGAGGTCGCCGCAGGCGACCTTGGAGGCAAATCCGGGCGGGCGGCCCGACCGTGACGCGCAGCGAGGGCGATGGGCCCAGCTACCAGCAAGTCAGCGCCAGGACTAGCGACGACGCCAAGGTACCGCGGCGATCGCGAAGGCGGCGAGCGCCAATGGCACCGCCACGGAGGGGCTGTC
>JBFIJP010000260.1:0-6156 GCA_041600695.1 Thermoplasmatota archaeon
CGTCTGGAACTTCTCGCCCCGCTCGACCCCCTCCAGCAGGGCTTTGATGGTCGGGGCTTGGTCGCCCGCGGGCTCGAAGGGCGCTGCGACGCGGAAGGGCACGGGGCGGCCACTGCCGGTGGGCGGGAAAACCTTCGTTCGGGGCAGCCAGACCCACTCCCGGTGGCGGGCGTGCCGCCGCAAGCCCACGGGCGCCGGTCCCGAGGCGGGGGGCGGCCCCCCAGCATCTGCCTTCATGCCGGCTCCGGGCGGACTCACCGCATGGACCAAGACAAGGAGCGGACGCTTGCGGCCGTCGCCTATATTCTTACCTGGATCACGGGACTCATCATCTACCTGATTGCGGACAAGGATGCCAAGTACGCCCGTTGGCACGCCATCCAGGCGATTGGGCTTGGCATCGCGGTATTCGTTCTGGGCATCCTGCTCAACATCTTGGGCTTCCTGCTGGGAAGCGTGGCGTTCCTGTTGAGCAGTCTGCTGTGGCTGGGTACGATCGTCCTGATCATCATCCTAGCCATCAAGGCATACCAGGGAACCCAGGTCCGTTTGCCCGTGCTGGCGGACTTCGCGGACAAGAAAGCCTAGCGCGTCAGTGTTGGTGGCCGCCGTGTTCGTCGTGGTCACCGTGACCGGTACCGGGCCCGGCCTGCGGCTCCTTGTCAAGCAGCGTGATCCGCTCATGCTCCGATAGCAGCACGAGCGTCCACGCCTGGTGACCGTCGGCCCCCGGCAGGTCGCTGGGGGCCCCAGGGAGGACTCCGGGGGCTGCGTCCACGCGCACCAGCACGCTCCAGTCGCCGGCCAGGGACCAGTCAGAGGGATGGCTTTCGTCGAGGGCCACGACAGCCTTCTCGCGGCTCTCCCCGGCAACGATGGCCGGCCACTGGCGTCCCGGGGCGTCGAACGACGCGACCAGGGCTCCCTCGCGGGCCTCCAGGCTCGCGCTTGCCACGACAGCGCCGGACGGATCGATGATCTCGACGGACAGGGTGTCGGGGGGGTTGGCGGCGTCGCCAACGGGGGTGTCGTCCTCGCTGTCGTTCCATGAGAGCAGCACCTCCACACGCTTCAGGTTGGGCCCAGGCAGCGGCCACGCCAGGGTCGTTTCCTCCTGCGCCGCCGTGTCGCCAGTTGCGTTGACCCGCGCGATGTCACGGTCCACCTGGACCCAGAAGGGGCGGGCGAGCAGGAACTCGCCGCCGCCGTTCCACCATTGGGATTCCAGCCACGGGTGGTTCGTGCAGTGCACCTGAAGGACGCCCGGCACGTCAATTGGCACCTCCACCGATTCCCCGGGCGGCAACGCGAAGCTGAACATCATGCCGCTGGCGGGGTCGGAGTTGATGGCTGCGCCGTGGCCATGGTCCCCGTGTCCATCGTGGGAGTCACTGGCCGGACTGGCTGGACTGGCCGGGGCCGGGCCCGCCGGTGCGCTCGATGCGTCCCCCATGCCCATGATGGTGTGGGTGACGACATCCTGGTTGATCCAGCGGATGCGATCCGGGTCCTGCGGCGCAGGCTGGTCGACGGCGAACTGGATTCCCGAGTCTTCGGAGGCGGCACCCATGGGAATGCGGACCGTCAGGACAGCGCTAGCACTGAGTGGGTCCTCGTTGCCGTCGCTGGCACAGCCGGCCAATGCAGCCGCGGCCACGAGGGCGGCGGCAGCCAGCACCAACACGCGGCTCATTGGGCTGCCTCCGCCGCACGCCTGGCGGCCAGGGCCCGTAGGCGGGCCCCTCTGCGGTCGGCCGCCCGGACCCAAAGCAGGATCGCGAGGAAGACGATCGAACTCGCGCTCCACACCCGCTCAGCGTCGGGCATATCAATCAGGGAAACAAAGTGGTAGATGAGCGCAACGCACAGCCAGACCATGGCGGTGATTGCAATCAGCAGAGTGTCTAGGTTGTGCTTCATCAGGCGCCTCCCGTCAAGCGGGTCATGAGGCCGTACGTCATTCCAGTAAAGATCCACATGGCAGCCACCATCACCACGATAGCGACCAGCGCGAACCATGCGTGGTGCGTGCCGGGGGCGGCGGGTTGCAGGTCGGCCACCACAGGATCGGGCACCTTGGCGGCCGTTCGGCCCGCGATCGTGGCCACCATGCCGCCAACGTAGGTGAACAGCACGATGGTCATGATCGTGCCTCCCACTGCCATCAGCGCCATGAGAAAAGCCCAATCGGGCGCGCCCGCGGTGCCGTAATCCATCTCGACGGTGCGGCGCGGCGCACCCCGGAAGCCGGCTGCGATGCCAGCGGAGCCGAACAGGTAGACGCCAAAAGCCAGCACATAGGGCATGGCTGTGAGGGTTCGACGGGCCCTGAGTGGTCGGCCAAAGAGGGCCGGAATCATGAGCGTCAGGATGCCCAGGAAGCTCAGCGTGACGGTCCCGACGGTGAAGAAGTGGAAGTAGGCCGGCACGAAGAACGTGTCACTGATGACGCCTGCAAACTCGTGCTGTAGCAGGACGTTCGAGAACGCGCCGCCGGCCGCCGCGCAGACCATGGCCATGATCATCGCGGTGAAGGCCGGGTTGCCCCACGGCATGGCCTTGAGCCACCCGAACAGGCCCCTGGCGCCGGCCTTTCGGGCGCTGGCTTCCAGCGAGGTGATCACAATGATGAACACCAGGATCGTGGGGACGCTGATGAGTAGGCCCAACAGCGATGCCACCACCTTGAGGCCCTGGGGGATGCCCGGCGTCAGGAATGCGTGGTACAGCGACGTGGGCGGGATGGTGATCAGGTACAGGGCGAAGGCCACCTTGGAGATGCGTTCGCTGAAGATCGACTTCACGCCGGTGGTTGCCTCCGCCAGAACGTACCACGTCAGAACCGTCGACATGAGCGGCAGGTAGTGCATGTTGTGGAACAGCGTGTGCCACTTCATCTCGTAGTCCGTCCCCATCTCGGCGATGCCCCACAGCCACAGCAGGGCAGAGACGAAGGCATTGAGGGCTGCGATGCCCGAGACGATGATCAGGCCCCACCACATCACGGAGGCGAAGGTGACGGAGGACCAGTGGGTGGCAATGCCGCGGCGCTTGGGGTCGATGGCCGTGCGGATGGCGGCCAAGCCGATCAGCATGAGGCCGACCGTCAGCAGGACGTAGCCAATGTACACCCACTGGGCCGACGAGTACTGCTCGCTAAGCGGCGCCATGGCGCTGTAGAGCACGGCGGCGCCGGACAGGGTTGCGATCTGGTTGATCACCATGCCCGCGGCCATCATGGCGATGCCGGCCCACATGAGGCGGCGCCACACGAAGCGGTCAAGCCCCTCGGTGTAGACCCGGGTGAACGCCAGAACGACTCCCGCCTGAATAAAATACAGCCAGTAGAAGAAGGCGGTCCCGGCGTGCAGCGTCAGGGCCTTGTGCTCGAAGTCCCCAGGCAGGTTGACGCCGCCGCGCGCCAGGGCCGTCAGCAGGGCGTAGGTCACCCCGAGAACCAGAGCCACCAGCGACAGCCCGAGGAGCGCCTTGAGGATGCTTTTGTCTTCGTGCGGCAGCCCCTTGAGACCCTCCCGAAGGGAATGGACGCGGGACACGTCATGCCTCCACGACGATGGTGGCCGTCATGCGTTCGTGGAGCCCGCCACAAAAGAAGGTGCAGTAGATCAGGTACTGGCCTGGAGTGTCAAAGCTGAGCGTGGCGTCAACGAGAACGTCCGGGGGCAGCCGCCAGATGCGGCTGCCGTCGTCGAAGGCGATGGCGAAGCCGTGGTGCACATCCATGGCCATCATGCGGAACCGGTAGTCCTGGCCCGCTTTCAGGTAGATCGTGCCCGGGCTGAAATCCCACTGGAACGCCATGAGGTAGACATCGACGGCTGGCGCGTGGTCGTCGTGGCCGTCGCCGTCGCCCTCGCCATGCAGCGCGTGTTCGCCAGAGCTTGTGTCAACCGCCGGCAGCGGCGGCCGCACGCCATCTTTGTACGCATACGCCTTGTTGAAGGCGCGCGTGGCATCCACGAATTCGTCGTGGGTCATGCCCTCGCCGCCGCCGTGGCCGTGGCCGTGCCCGCCCAGGATGAGCCCCTGGGCCTGCCAGAGGATGGCAACGGAAAGTACTGCGAAGCCCAGGGCAACGGCGAACGCGGGATGAGAGGACCATTTCTTTGTCATGGGTGTTACCGCCTGAGTGTCAGCCGCAAGAGCGGCTTGATTCGTTTGCCATTGACTGTCTCGCCAGAAGGAACCTTGGCAGGACCTGTCCGGCCCTCCATAAAGTGGGCGCCCTCAGGAGGCGTTGGAGCCCCTGTGGCGGCCACGCACGCCCCTCCAGGGAGGCTCCTTCTCACTGATGAAAACGAGGATCACCTGATAACAGGAAGAATGCCAATGCGGCGTCGATGCTGACCCGCATTTTTGTTGCAATTTTCGCATTGTTTTCTGTTATTCTGGCCGCCGGCCTGCCGGGACAGGGTGCATCGGTCGATTTGTCGATCTCGGGCACCGAGACAGGTTGCAAGGGCGCTTCCTTCTGCTTCAAGGTCACCGCAGGGTCCCTCGACAACCTCAGCCCGGGCGATGAGGCAACGATCCGGTTCACCAACGACGGGAACGCGATCCACAACCTGCACGTTACGACATCAGACAAGGCGGACGCCAGCCACAAAGCGACGCCACTTGGCGCACGGATTGCAGGCACAGCCGACCAAGTTGCACCCGGCGAATCCGAGAGCTTCACGTTCACCGTCCCATCTGGCGCCACGGGCATCTACATCTGGTGTTCCATCGAGGGCCACGAGCAGTACGGCATGTGGCTGCAAACGGGGTCGGGCGGGTCGGGCAGCCAATCCAAGGGACTGCCCATGGGTCTCCCGGTCGTCCTGCTGGCCTTCGGCCTCGTCGCCTTGGCCCGCCGGCGCCAAACGTAGGCGCAAGTGGGGCCGCCAGCAGACACGTGCTCGGGCTCGGGCTCGGGCGCTGGCGTCGGCGCCAGCGCCAGCGCCGGCTGTTGAAAACCGCAACCCCCCGAAACGCGACAACTGCAAACACGGGTAGGTCTGCTTCTTCGTGGGTACCGACGGGCGCACCCGCGTCGTGACGACCCTATGGCAGGCTCCGCTGTCGCGCCGGCAATCAATAGGGGGGTTGGCGGAGGGTCATGAGGCCAGAGGCGGCGTACTGGAGTCCCTGCCTTTCTTCGATACATGCAACCATCGACGCGACGCCGCGGCGCTAGAACTCGTACAAGGGGCCGGAACCGGAGGGACTTGAGGTGCCGGCGAAGCGTCGGCGTTGGTCCCATCGCGCCTGAACGGCGCTACAGGCCAGGTCAGAAGCGAAGCAGCCGGCCCGGGCTGCCAGCATCGCCACGGTAGCCAAGGCGGTTGCAAAAGGGGCCCCCGGGGATGACACGCCGAGTATGGTTGCGTGGGGGTCGACGTGTCAAGAGTGGTTGGAGTTCCTGTGGTTGCGATGGTTCCCCGGGGGTAGGGCGCCGGTTTCCGGCAGCCCCATGAGCCTGAATCGGCGGGTGTTACAAGCCAGCTGTGCCGATTCTCAAGCCTGATAGGAACCCCGCCACGCAAGCCATAAGCCGATGGCCGGACCTGTCCGGGCTTACGTACCCGGCCCGGAAAGGCAGACCGAATGGGTCTGTGTTTGGGGTTGGCCTGCTCCGGCAGCGTCCGATCCGGCCACACAATGAGCACGCACGGCTGTGCGCCCGTGGCACCGACGGCGCCCGGCCTAGGGTCCCTCGCCGGCCAAGCTGAACCCTCCCGACCCCACGGCGCTTATGACGGGCAGCCGCGTCCGCGCTTCCGTGCGCCCGACCTGGTTCGACCGTGGCACCGACGTGGCGTCGGTGGTGGAGTGTCTCGACGAGGCTTCCAGCAACACCATCATCGACGTGCGGGCCCCGGCCCAGATGCCATCCGGAGCCAACCTCGGGGTCCTCCATCAGGCGGCCCTCGCAAGAGTGCGGCGCCAACTGGCCCTGAGCCACGGCGAAGCAGACCGCACCCTAGCCCAGGAGGTGCGGGCCATCGACGATCTGGTGCGGGCCGCCAACCTGCTCGTGGAGCGCCTGCGCGAATGGTACGCCCTGCACGCCCCGGAGGCGGTGCGGCTGCAGCCTGACGCCGAGAAACTGACCCGCCTCATCGCCGAGCACGGCGAACGCACAGGCGTGCTCAC
>JBFIJP010000261.1:0-6113 GCA_041600695.1 Thermoplasmatota archaeon
TAGGGCCGACTTCAAAAGCATTATCCCTGCGCGGCCAAGTCAAGGCTTGAGGCGTCCGTGGTTCGTGGAGCAGATTGGAAGCCCGAGCTGGGCGATGTCGAAATACAGGCATACACCTTTGACGAGGCGGGCGAGGCCGGCCTCGCGCTGGCGAATTTTATTGCCGAGCGGGAGCCGATTAGCGGAGTAGATATTCTGGAGGCCTTCCCCGATGATCGCCCAAGTGGCGTTCGCAAAGTCCTCTACGATTTGATGGAAGCCCGCATCGCTGAGTATCAAAAGGATACGGATGCGAAGGGGTGGGAGACGTTCATCTGGCGCACCACCCTGAGCGAGGCAAAATATGTCCTGCTGCGCCGCTGGGAGGAGGAGCGGGAAAGCCTCCGCCAACAGTTGCGGTTCGAGAGGGACCACGAATTCTACGCCTGCGCCCACCGGCACCGGCGCATGATCTTCGAGGACGCCGTTGACGTGGCCTTCCGCTGCCCCGTGTGCGACGACGCACTCAACCCCCACGACAACAGCGACGTCATCGCAGCGCTGGAGGCGCGCATCGATGAACTCGGCCACATTGACTCCTGAAGAAGCCTGGGGGCTACTGGAAAAGGCCGGCACACCAGACTGGGTGGTAGAACACTCCCAGCGGGTGGCGGGCCTGGCGTTGGCCATGGCGCGACGGGCGGCAGACCGGGACCTGGATGTGGATCTGGAACTCGTTGAGGTAGGCGCCATCCTGCACGACATCGGCCGCAGCATCACCCAAGACGTACGCCACGCCACCCTGGGGGCGGACCTGCTGCGCCAGCGGGGCGTCAACGAGTCCCTGGCGCTGGTGGTGGAACGGCACACCGGCGCCGGCATCGATGCGTCGGAGGCCGCCGCCCTGGGCCTGCAAGTGCGGGACTACACTCCCCGATCACTGGCCGAGCGCCTGGTGGCCCACGCGGACAACCTGTACTCCGGTTCGCGTCGCCTCAGCCTGGCGGAATTGCGGGCCAAGTACCAGGCCAAGGGACTGGATCGCGCCATGGCCAAGATCGATGCCCTCCACGCAGACCTGTGCTCCTGCCTGGGCTGCGATCTCGAGCGACTGGAGCCCGCCGCTATGCCGGCCAGTGGCCGGTGAGCCGGCGCACCCAGAGCGCCTTCAGATTCCCAAAGCCGTCCCGCCAACTGGATAGAACCTTCTCCCCCAGCCGCGGCCGGAGCCCACTGGGATACTCCGCGGAGCGGATGTCGGGGGCCCGCAGAGCTTCAACCTTCAGCGCCTGGCTGAATGCCATGCCATCGGGCAGGTCCGCGATGGGCAAGCGGGGCAGCGCATCGCGGCGAATCAGCCACAGGCCGCTCTGGGAGTCCCGCAGGCGCACCCGGAAGAGTACGCGCGTGGTGGTCGAGAGCGCCCAGTTGCCCAGGCGGTGCAGGGGGCTCATGCTGCCGTCCTGCAAGTCGGCGTAGCGGTTGCATGTGACGAAGTCCTTGTCGTCGGCAAGGAAACGGTCCAGGTATTCGTGCACCAGGTCGAACCGGTACGAACCGTCGGCGTCGCCGGTTACCAGCACGTCTCCCGTGGCCGCAGCAAATCCGGTCTTGTAGGCGCGGCCGTAACCGCGACGGGGCTCGACGACCACATGGGCGCCTCGCTGCTCGGCCTCATCCCGCGTCCGATCGGTGGACTCGCCATCGACGACCAAGAAGTCCACCTCCCATCCGCGAGCCGCGAAGGCCGCCCGGTCCACCGCTTCGAGGGTGGGGCCAATGCCCTGTTCCTCGTTGAGCGTCGGGACGACGAAAGTCACCTTCACGAGCCAGCTCCCGGGGTGGGTCCGGTGGGTTCGAGGGGAGGCAGGGCACGGCCGCCCAGCTTGGCCTTGAGGTAGCCGGCGGTGCCCGCGGCCATGCGCGAGAGGCCCCAGAAGGAACCCCCCTGGATGCGGATCATGTCGCTGAAACTGTACTGGTGCCAGAGGCGCCCATGCTTCAGCGTGAGCTGCTTGCGGCCGTAGCCGTTCCAGTACGCCTGGCGAAGGAACCCGCTCACGGAATCGCGTGCGCGGGCATAGATGAGTGCGTCGGGAACGTGGTCGATGGCAGCCCCGGCGGCGATGGCTCGGAAGTTCAAATCAATGTCCTCGGCTGTGATGAAGCGCGGGTCGAAGCCCCCCAGTTCCTCGAAGAGCTGGCGGGGGTAAGCCAGGTTGCAAGATGGCCACGTGGTGTCGAAGCCCCGGTGGGGTAATTCGACGCGGTGCAGCTTGGTGAAGGCCCAATAACCCATGAGATTGGTGCGGCCGGCCAGCACCTGGCGGGGATCACCCGTCCACGCGGTGCCCATGCGGTGCAACCAGTAGGCGTTGGCGATGCAGTCGGCGTCGGTGAAGCACAACAGGTCCCCGTCGGCCCGCGCGGCGGCGATGTTGCGCCCTTCGCCCCGCGTCGACTTGCGGGTAATGAACTCGAAGCCGGGAAGGGTGTCCTCGTACCTTTCGGCCACCGCCTGGGTTCGGTCGGTGCTTTGGGCATCCACGATGATGACCTGCTCGAAGCGGATGCCGTCGCGAACCTGGCCCGCGAGGCTGTCGAGGAGGTGGCGCAGGTTCTTGCCCTCGTTCCGGGTCGTCAATACCACGCTGATGGAGGGATCCCGGGCCACGGGCCGGCGACCCGGTTGCCTCTTTTGGCCGTTGTCCTCACGATGTCCAAGCATCGGGCCGCTAACGGCCCCTGGCTTCGTCCATCAGGCCCAGGGGTCGCATGGCCCTGGCCAGGAAGCGGATGTCGTCGCGGCCCAGTTGGCGCAGGGCTACCAGCAGGACCAGGTACACGAGCCAACTGCCGACCACGAGGCCGCCAAGTTCCCAGAACCGGTTGTAGGCTCCTAGGGGGGCCACCGCCTTGAACCAGAGCAGGCCCGCCACTGCCACGGCCGCCGCCGCCAGCATCCGCACCTGCACGCCGTCGAACAGGGGGAGCGTGAAGGAGTCGCGGGCGCTCCACCGGTTGTACATGTAAGCGGCGAGCGTGGAGGAAAACGTGGCGATGGCCGCGCCCTCGGCGCCCATTCCCGCCAGGGGGATTCCCAGCAGGGAGCGGGGGATGAGGACCAGGTTGAGGGCAACGTTCACAGACACGTTAAGGATGACCGCACGCAGGACGGTACGGGTGTCCCCGGCGCCCATGTGCTTGGCCCGCAGTGGCATGTTGAGCGCCATGACAACGGCCCACAGGGCAAGCCAGCGCAGGGCCGGCGCGGCGCTGAGGAAGCCGTCGCCGACGGCGATGTGGAGAAGGGGGCGGGCTACGGCCACCATGGGTATGGCAAAGGGCAGCACGAAGAGCAGGAGGTACCGCTCGGCCCGCTTGAAGGCCCGCATGGCCGCCTCCTTGTCGCCACGACCCAGGAGGCCGGAGAAGTGGGGAAACAGAACCGGCCGCAGGGCCATGCTGCCCAGCACCGCCAGGCTGCTGAGCTTCTGGGCGGCGCCGTAGAGGCCCACCTCCCGACTGGTCCAGAAGTAGCCCAGCATCAGGACATCGGTGTGCTGAAGCACCACCGCCAGAACGCCGGTGAAGGCCACCGGGAGGGCAAACCGAGTGTAGGCCTTCGCCGTCTCGGGGTCCCACGGACCCACATGGGCCTTCTCCCGCATCCACCAAATCGCGTTGAGCCCTGCGGCGGCGACCTTTCCGGCAAGGTGCGCGTAAGCGAGGTACAATGCCAGTTCGGCGACCCTGGGCCGCTGCGTGATGCCCAGCACGTCGGCTGCCAGCGCCGACAGGCCAGGCAGGGGAGTCCAGCGGCCGCTGGCGTGAGCAACAGCCAGACCCAGCCCGATCACCCCTGTGGCAAACGCCAGGGTATCGACGAAGTTGCACCACTCCACCCGGTGGACCCGTCGCTGCCCCAGCCAGTGGGCGTCGCCGGCGTGGCGAATCTGGCTGAGGATGCTGCCCACGAAGATCACCGCGATCACCTGCAAGCTGGTGGCATCGGTGAACGAGCGGCCCAGCACCTGCGTCCAAGTGGCCAGTGCAAGCAGCACCAGGGTCACCATGAGGAGAATCAATCGCGTGCGGATGCGCAGGTACACCCCCAGCGCCTTGGCCGGGTCGATGCCCTTGGCAATGAGGTGCGTGTGGGCCTGGTCGTAGCCCAGCCGGAAGGTCGTGGCCACAAGGCCCAGCAAGCTGACGGCAAACAGGTACGACCCGTAAGCGGCGGGCGCGTAGTAGCGACCAATGGCCAGCAGGACCAGGAAGCCCAACCCGGAACCGGCGACTTGGCTCGCCAGTACGAAGACTGCCTTGCGGGCCGCGTTGCCCTCCGGTGCCTGCTTGGGCTCATCGGCTGCCTCCACGTCGCTGGCCCCTGGCATGCGGTGCGCCCGGCACGGCGTGGGCGCTTTAAGGCGAGGCGACCCCGGCCGGCCACAGCCCGCCGGTCCGCTGAGTCGCGAGGCTTAAATGGGACCCCTAGGTGGCGCGGGATACCCGGGACAGGCCAACTGTCCCGTCAAACGCATCGCCGCTGTGGCTTAGCTGGTAGAGCAGCTGATTCGTAATCAGCAGGTCGAGGGTTCAAATCCCTCCAGCGGCTTGATTTGAGACGGCTGGATTCTCCGGCCGCGATCGGGGGCCTGCCGCCCCTTGTGCCCGGCTTCGGCTGGATGGAATCTGGACCCTCTCACGCTGGCGCCGATGCCGTCTCCGGGGCAGCGCGCTGGGCCTGCATGAAGGAGTAAAGGTCGTTGAAGGCAGCGAAATCGCCCGCCTTGACCGCTCGTCGCCGACGACGTAGCACGGGGATGACCCGGCGAAACTCGCGGAAGTAGGCGCGGGTGCGTTCCCGGTGCAGGTAGGAGTAGAACAGGAGGTAGCCGACGTGGCTCCACCAAAGGGCCAGCCAGCGGATCGGATCCATACGGAAGTAGTGGTGAACAATGATGTGCCGGTGGATCAGTCGCATGCGAAACAGGTCCAGGGGCGGAATGCGCCCGTCGTCGTGCATGGGGTGGTGCAGCCGGGCCGTGGGGGTAATCACGAAGGGGCGCCCACTGGCGCGGCCGACGCGGAGACTGAACTCCAGGTCCTCGGCGTAGGAATACCGCTCCATCGCCGCGTTGAATTCGTGGTCGTCGAACACCTCCCGGCGATAGGTCATGTTGCAGCCGTACAACCAGTTGGTGTCCTTTTCCCGATCGAGGGCCGTGGGATACAGCAGGCGCAGCGGGAAGCGGCGCGCGCACTGCCTCTTGCTGGCGCGCGTGATGAGAAACGGCGCCGTGGCGAGGTTCTTCCACCAGGAGCCGCGGGGGAAGTCGGTCACCCAGCCCATGCACCCGATGGCGTCCGGCCTGCGGCGCATCAGATCCTGGATGCGCTCCAGGTAGTCCGGCTCCAGTGCAACGTCGCTGTCCAGGTGAGTCATCAGTTCAGCCTCGGCGGGGACGTAGCCGGCCGCCACGTTGCGGGCCCGGGTGAGGCTGGGGGGTCCCTGGCAGCGGACGAAAACGACGTTGAGGCCCTCGAACCCATCGACCACCTGCCGGATGCGGTCGTCGGGAGTGTCGTCGGCGACGATGACCAGATCTGGACGGATCGTTTGGTCGCGCAGGCACGCCAGCAGCCGCTCCACCTGCCGCGGCCGATCGTAGGTGGGAATGACGACAGCGTGCAGGGTCACAGGGGACACGACTTGGGGGATTTGCAAAGCCGTTGCGTTGCGGGCCCGCTGGTCGGGAGCCGCCGGAACCCCCGAAGCCGGCGTACCGGTGAGGTCGGAACCCCGCCGCCCCGCCGCCCCGCCACCCTGCTGCCCCACTGCCCCGACTCGCTGGCTCCCGGCTGGCCCGTCGCCCAGACGGGGCATCGACAGTCCGGCCCCGCAGCCCCGTTGGCCTCCTGCGGGTTCGGGCTGTCTGGACGCAAACCCTTTTTCCTCACCGCACCGACTACTCGAATTGCCGTGAACCCCATCATGCTACCGTCCCTCCAGCCGTGGGTCTGGCCCTGCCGGCGACGCATCGCCCCGGGGCGCCCTGCCCGGCACCGGGGCCAGACCGGGGTTCTCAGATGGGGCCCTTGCAGGCCTTGGCTGGGGTCGTGGGTGGGCA
>JBFIJP010000262.1:0-6058 GCA_041600695.1 Thermoplasmatota archaeon
CACATCGGTCCCCTCGGAATTGAGGAGGGTTTTGCGGATGGTGGCGTCGGCGTACGTGGTGGTGACGCTGCGTATTTCCGGGTGGTCGCGGACGGTGCGGTCCATTTCACGCAGCAGTGCCTGCTTCTGCACGGCGTCCACATCCCGCGGATCAATGCGGGGCTCCCAGACGCGGCGGGCCTTGACAACGGGGGCGTCCGCAAGGCGGACCGGGGCATCACGCTCGGCGGCGCGCGCCAGCCGGACCGCCTGCTCGATGGCCCGGTGCCACGATCGGGTCCCAAGATCGTTGCTACTAGCAAAACCCCAGGCACCGTTGGCAATGACGCGTAGCGCGAAGCCGGAATCGACGCCGGAGACCGCCTTGCGCAACTCCCCGTCCTCGACCTCCAGGCGATTTTCCTCGGTTGTCTCCAGCCGGACCTCAGCGAAACTGGCCCCCATCTCAAGGGCGCGGCGAATGGCCTGCTCGGCGTCCACGCGGGACCCACCGGCGAGCCGGCGTTAGGCGTTGTGCATCGCGTCACGGCACCTAGGCACTGATGGGGCCCGCACGGGCTCCACCGGGCTCAGTGTGCACCAGGACAACGTCGGCTCGGTCAGCACGGACATTGCCGGCCACATCGTAAGCACGCGCCAGGATCTGCCGCACACCCGCCTGCTCGTCAGCCAGAGGCCACGACCATTCATAGGGCGCCTCGGTGAGAACGGCGCGCAATTGGCCGTCGATGCGGATTTCCACCCGGTCCACCGTGCTGCCGTCGTCTGCGGCCACCACCCTGATCGGGAATTGGTCCTGGTTGGCCACGATGAGCGCAGGCATTTGGCTCCAGGCCTGCACCGCCTCGCCAGCCATGTACACGCGGCCCGCTTCCGGTTCGGTGAGCCGCACCTGGGGCCGCTCGGAGTCGATACGAACAACCTGCTGCCCCACGGGGCTCTCGTTGCCCGCCCGATCCACGCTCTTGAACTCAACCCGATACTCGCCATCACCCGACAGGATGAACGGCAACGCGTAATTGCGCCACGCCCCGCCGTCCACGCGGTAGGAACTGCCCGCAACACCGCTGAGTTCATCCTGCCCGATGACCTGAACGCGCACATCACCAAGCCACCAGCCATTGTCGCCAGCCGAACCAAGGATGGCCGCCTCGGTCGTCGGCGCAACGGTGTCGATCCCAACACGTGCAGTACGCATGGGTTCCAGGTTGCCTGCCAGATCATAACTGTAGAACTTCAGGGTACGAACGCCTTCGCTCTGCACGGACAAATCCTCCCCCGCGTACGGGGCCAAGGCGCCGCCATCGATGGAAATCATCGTGTCCGCAACACCCGCCGTCATGCCTGATCCGCGGTCAACGGCCTCCAGCCGGAGGTCAATGGGGTGCTGGTACCAGTGCTCCCGTCCAGCGATTCCGTTACCGACCGCACGAGTTAGCGGAGAGAGGATATCCTCCACCACGGCACCCAGTGCCCGGTCAATGCCGATGGCCCGATTGGCGGCCACGTCCGTGACCACCGTCGTCCCGCCGCCGGGCCAATGAACCGTGATAGAGTCCGCCTTGAGGGCACCGCCCAAACCAAACGACGCAGCCATCTCGTTTTGCGAAAGGTAGCTGGTGCCGGTCTGAATCTCACGCACCTGCCGAACACCATTGGTCTCCAAAACAACCCGGGCACCAATCCCATGCTGGTTCATGCCCGGCTGCATGAGCGAAATGCGCAGCCAATTGTTGATCTGGTTCGACGCACGCAGAATCTGCGCGGTCTCGTTGCCATTGCTCACCAACGCCATGTCCGTGTCGCCGTCGAGATCGTAATCGGCAAAAGCCGTACCCCGGGTAGGTAGCTTGACCATCACGCCGGGGCCAGATTCGTCAGTAATGTCGACCCAGATGTGATCGCCTGGCGCCTCGGGACCATCGTTGCGCCAAATCTTCGTTTCCTGACCGTAATGCTCGGCATTGAATTCCGTGTGGCCGTTGGTAGCCACCAGATCCAGGTCGCCGTCCCGATCCACGTCAACAAAGGCTGCACCCCAGCCCACGAGGTTGAAGGCCAGACCCAGGCCGTCTTCGCCGTTGCGGCGCTCGAACGTGCCGTCGCCGGCGTTGCGGTAGAAGCCATTGTGTTCCCGCTCATAATGGGTGAAGAAAAGGTCAGGATAACCATCGCCATCGTAGTCACCGCTTGTAACGCCCATGCCTGCATGGTTGTCATCCAGTCCGGCATCGTTGTCCTCGGTGAAGGTGCCGTCGCCGTTGTTGACGTAGAAGTCGTTCGGGGTTTCGTCGTTGGCGACGTAGAGATCGGGGTCGCCGTCGAGGTCGTAGTCGAACCAGACGACGCCCAGGGTCTTGCCGCCCCCTGAGTTGCTGAGTTCACCGGCGACTCCCGCCGCCTCGGCGACCTCCGTAAAGGTGCCGTCACCCTCGTTTCGGAACAAGAAATTGAACTGCGCGGTGTGGCCGTACGGACCGCGTCCACGGTCGATCAGCGTGGTGTCCACGTAATTACCCACGTACAGATCGAGGTCCCCATCCAAGTCGTAGTCGGCCCAGGCCGTGGAGGTCCCCATGCACTCATATCCACCGCACAGGCCTTCGTTGCCAACACCCGCCTCATCGGTGACGTCGGTGAAAGTTGCGCCGCCGTCGTTGCGATACAGTTCGCTGACGCCGAAACCGCTCACGTACACGTCTAAGTCGCGGTCGCCGTCGTAGTCAGCAACACTGCAGGCGTAGCCCCAGGTCGGGCTCTCCAACCCGGAGCCCTCGGTGGCGTCCACGAACCCTCCCTCTCCGTCATTGAGGTACAGATGGTTGATCGGATCGAAGTCGTCGATCCAACCGGTGGTGAAGGGGTTGTGGGGATTGAAGCGCTGGTTGACTAGGTACAGGTCATCATAGCCATCGCCGTCCAAATCCGCAAAGCAGGCGCCCCCACCCATGATTTCCGGGAAGCCTGGCCATCGGTCGGCCACTTCGCCGTGGATCTCTCCGGCCGTGCGGAAGTCCACGCTCACCTCCTCGGTGACATCGTGGTATTGGACGTTGGCGCCCGCCGTTGAAATTAGGGCTAGCACAGCAACCACCGCCATCGCAGCGCGCGCCCGCCGGCCCGCAGCACTTCTACCCATTCCTTGCATTGCCAACATTGAACCACCGCTGTGCCGGAGGTCGTCCGACACGCATTGGCTAGCGGGCCGCTAATTTGTAAAGCCTTGCTCATGTTTGAAGAGGCGCCGGACAGCGCCGGCGGTTGGCAGGATGCCGGGCCTGGGCCCGACTGGCCCAGCAACGCCCGCCGATCGGCGTATGGCTAGGACAGCCACGCAAAGTGGCGGGGAAGGCGCGTACAGGGTGCTAGACGCTCGTCGGGCCGGCGCGCAGGCCGCCGGGCTCGGAGTGTACCAGGACAACATCGGTGCGGTCGGCGCGGACATTGCCAGCCACATCGTAGGCTCGCACGAGAATCTGCCGGGCGCCTGCTTGCTCGTCAGCTAGGGGCCACGACCATTCGTACGGCGCGCCATCCAGGACCTTGCGCAACTGTCCGTCAATGCGGACCTCCACGCGGTCGATGCCACTGCCGTCGTCCGCGGCCACCACCCGGATCGGGAACGCTTCCTGATTGGCAACAATCACCGCGGGCAGTTCATTCCAGCCTTGCAGGGTTTCGCCCGCCATGTAGACGCGACCCGCATCCGGCTCTGTCACACGCACCTGGGGGCGCTCGGAGTCGATACGAACCACCTGCTGCCCGACGGGGCTCTCGTTGCCCGCCCGGTCCACGCTCTTGAGCTCCAGCAGCCGCTCGCCATCCGTGGCGATGCTGAGGGGGGCCGAATAGCGGGTCCAGGGGCCTTCGTCGATTCGGTAGTAGCGTGCAGCCACGCCGCTAAGGTCGTCGTGTGCACGGAGGGTAACGCGCACGGGGCCCAGCCACCAGCCGTTGTCACCAGCGGTCCCGGTGACGGCTGCTTCCACCGTAGGCGCCACGGTATCGATGCCAACGCGAGCTGTGCGCAGCGGCTCACGGTTGCCGGCCAGGTCATAGCTCTGGAATTGCAGGATGCGAAGGCCGTTGCTGGTGACGCCAAGGTTCTGCCCCTCGTAGGGGCCCATGGCCCCACCGTCGATGGACACCAGCGTGTCGGCGACGCCGGTGGACGTACCGGATCCCCGATCAACCGCCTCCAGCCGGATGTCAACGGGGTGCGGGAACCAGAGTTCCTTGCCTGCCACGCCGTCGGCCAGCGCTTTGGTGATCGGCGCCAGGATATCGTCCACAACGGCATCCAGTGCCCGGTCGATGCCGATGGCCCGATTGGCGGCCACGTCCGTGACCACCGTCGTCCCGCCGCCGGGCCAATGAACCGTGATAGAGTCCGCCTTGAGGGAACCGCCCAAACCAAACGACGCCGCCATCTCGTTTTGCGAAAGGTAGCTGGTGCCGGTCTGAATCTCACGCACCTGCCGAACCCCATTGGTCTCCAAAACAATCCGGGCACCAATCCCGTGCTGGTTCATGCCCGGCTGCATGAGCGAAATGCGCAGCCAATTGTTGATCTGGTTCGACGCACGCAGAATCTGCGCGGTCTCGTTGCCATTGCTCACCAACGCCATGTCCGTGTCGCCGTCAAGATCGTAGTCGGAGAACGCGGCGCCGCGGGTGGGCAGTTGCACGGCCACGCCGGGGCCGGAATCGTCGGTGATGTCTACCCAGATGTGGTCGCCGGGGGCTTCCGGACCATCGTTGCGCCAGATGCGGGTCTCCTGGTTGTAGTCGGCGCTGTACTCGGTGTGGCCATTGGTGCCGACAAGATCCAGGTCGCCATCCCGGTCCACATCAACAAAGGCGGTGCCCCAGCCAACAAGGTTGAAACCCGTGCCGAGCCCGTCCTCGCCGGAGCGGTCCTCGAAGCGGCCGTCACCCAAGTTGCGGTAGAAGCCGTTGTGTTCCCGCTCGTAGTGGGTGAAGAACAAATCAGGGTAGCCGTCGCCATCGTAGTCGCCACTGGCAACACCCATGCCGGCCATGTCGTTGGCAAGACCAGCCCCGTCGTCCTCCGTGAAGGTGCCATCGCCGTTGTTGACGTAGAAGTCGTTTGGAACTTCGTCATTGGCCACGTACAGGTCTGGGTCGCCGTCTAGATCGTAGTCAAACCAGACGACGCCGAGGCTCTTGCTCCCGTGTTCGTCGCTGGGGTTTCCGGCGACTCCCGCCGCCTGGGCGACTTCCGTGAAGGTGCCGTCGCCTTCGTTGCGGAAGAGGAAATTCATCTGCGCAATGTGACTGATGGGGCCGCGGGCAAGGTCGTCGAGGGTGGTTTCGACGTAGTTGCCCACGTACAGGTCTAGGTCACCGTCTAGGTCGTAGTCGGCCCATGCCGTCGAGGTGCCCATGCAGGCGTATTCGTAGCACAGGCCTTCGGTGTTGAGTCCGGCGTCGTCGCTAACGTCCGTGAAGACGGCGTCGCCCTCGTTGCGGTACAGCTTGCTGACGCCGAAACCGCTGACGTAGACATCGAGGTCGCGATCGCCGTCGTAGTCGGCCACACTGCACCCGTATCCCCAGGTTCGACTGGCGAGGCCGGACGACTCCGTGGCGTCCACAAATCCACCCTCGCCGTCGTTCAGGTAGAGCTTGTTGGTTGGGTCCATTTGATCGATCCAGCCCTGGACGAAGGGATTCTCGGGGTTGAACTGCTGGTTGACTAGGTAGAGGTCGTCGAAGCCGTCGCCATCCAGATCAGCCCAGCAGGCGCCGCCACCCATGATTTCGGGGAAGCCGGGCCAGCCGTCGAAGATGGTGTTGTGCACTTCTCCGGCCATGCGGAAGTCAATGCCCAAGCCGTCCGTCACGTCGTCGTACTGGACGTGAGCGACGCCTGGGGCCGCCAGTAGAATGAGGGCCCCTAGAGCCATTGCTTGCCTTGCGCTGCGCCGCGCCAGCCCACTCGTAATTATCCGTTGACCCTTTCCAACCATGAAACCGCCTCGCACGCCGACCCTGCTTCGGCAATGGGACGCCAGCGTGGGCTTCGCTTGTAAAG
>JBFIJP010000263.1:0-6040 GCA_041600695.1 Thermoplasmatota archaeon
CCCAGCGCCTTGCGGGCATAGCGGGCGCGGTCGATGAACTCCGAGGACCCAACGATCAGGCTGCCGACGGGGGTCGAGCGCCGGGGCCGCCGCGGCCCTTGGTCCGTCACCCGGCGGGGGTGGTTGAACGTAGGGCGCCGCCGCTTACGGGGGTAAACTTCGCCCAGGCCAAGGCGTGTTCGATGGAATCTATACTCCGGGTGGGGGTACTGAGTTCCAGCCAATTGGCAGGTGGCAAACATGAAGCATGTTATTGTAGTGACTTTGATCTTGGTAGCAGTATCCACGCACTCCGCTGGGGCGGGTGTGGCGATCGACACATATGATGCGGTTGGGCAACCCATCAACCACAGCGCGGTCGTTTTCGACACGCCGTATGGCGAAATCGATGACACGTTCATCCAGGGCGCTGGGACCTACGATGGGGCCGGTGGGGGGCTTGCTGGGGAATGGACATGGACCATCGTCGTGTTCCTCCCAGTCGCGCTCGATGCTGGTGATGTCGTAGACATCGCGGATTCGTCCGGAGACTTGGCGGGCCGGGACATTTGTGGTAGTATACTGACCAATGCGGAGCTGGCGGACCTCCAAATGCTAAGAGAACGTGGCATCCAATTCGAGTACATCGAACAAGCCGGTGAGGCCTGTACCGTTGGCGACACCACCTATTATCCTCAGAGGTTTTTGTTCGATGTGACTGCCCAAGCAGGCAGCCACCAAATCAGCCTCCAGGATGTTGGGGACCTTATATATGAGGAGGAGTGCAAAAACTACAAGGGCCAAGTGGGCAACTATGTGTTCAAGAAGCCGCGACACACGACGACTGCCGAAGCGACCGTAACCACCAACATCTTCCAAGGTTTCCTAGAGTCCACTGATCTCGAAGTGGACAGTGCCGGCAAATGCGGGAGTAAAAAGGCTCTTAGAGGAGACGTTCTTCAGGGCACGGCAGCGGGCGTCTTTGCCGTCGTCATTCCGTTGGCTGGCACGATGACTGTCAAGTACCTTACTGCCACCGCTGTGGGTCCCGCCGGTGTGACGGTGGAACTTCACGCAGGCTACGATGTCACTTTCACTGGCAAACGGACTGGATTACCTAACGCAGGCTACCGGATCGAAGGTGGCGGCAACTTCCTCTTCAACGCATAAATATGACACCCAATAAGTTCATTCCACTCATCCTCCTCTTTGTCCTGGCAGGCTGCACGGGCCCTTTCGCCGACCCACAAGACCAAGCCGCCGATGCACAAATCCAAACCACTTGTGTAACGGAGACTCGGTATCTCTCACCCAATGGCTGGACCACCAAGGCCGCTGACTCCACATGGGCATGGAACGTTAACACAGCGACGTTGTCGGAAAACCTCATGGTTCCATGGGTTGAACCCTTCAAGGACGGCATGACCAACATGACGCTCCGCTTGTGGATTCAATCCAACGGGGGAACGCAAAGCCAGTGGGATACGGAATTCCCGATTAGGGCGACAAACCCCTCTGGCTTCCCAATGCTCTTCCCCCAGGTTCTCGAGGCGGGAGAAATCTACGGCGCCGAAACGACGCTTTCGTCCCCCACATATTACGATCCTCCAGAGCCCATGTACATCGCTGCCAGGTATATCGTTGCCCCGCAAATCGGCTTGGACCTCCAGATCATCAGCAATACTGAATACAGGTCCTACGCCACGGCGATATGGTGTCCAGAGTGAGCGGGGCGAATCAGCGAACCCCGGTGTTCACGGCCCCGTCGCCCAAGCAAGATGCCGCGTCTTGTCTCGTCCAAAGATGGACCGGCTCTGACGCTAAACTCCAAGCCTGGTAACAAAGCCATCCTCTTCCCTCCTGTTGGAACCCCTCGCCTGGATGTCGGTCGCTAGTTTAGCGTCAAGGCCGGACCTCCAACCCCGTGCCTGGCTGGTCCGGCCACGACGACGAGTCCAGCGTCAACGGCATCACGAAATATGTGACCCCCCAGCGCAACCGGGGGGGAACCTGGATGTTCCCGCATGTGGCCGCCGGCAAGGCATGGATCCGGCGCGGGAGTCTAGGATCTGGCCGCTTTCACTGTGTGAGCCGCCAGCCATTCCCGTACACGCTCGACAGCCTCCAGCACGGCGGCGCCGTCAATGTGCCGGTGGGTGACGAACCTGGCCGTGAAGCCTGCGTCGCGGGGCAGGCACCGGACCCCAACCTCCTCAAGGGCTTCGCAGAACTCCGGCCCGCGAAGGCCCGTCGCGGTGGTGTCCACCATGACCATGTTGGTCTGCACGGAGTCCAAGTCCACCGCGAGGCCCGGCAATTGCGCCAGTCCAGCTGCCAGTTGCCGCGCGTTGGCGTGATCCTCCGCCAGCCGATCCACCATCTGCTCCAGCGCCACCAGGCCAGCGGCGGCGATCATGCCCGCCTGGCGCATGCCGCCACCCAGCGCCTTACGGGCATAGCGGGCGCGGTCGATGAACTCCGAGGACCCAACGATCAGGCTGCCGACGGGTGCGCTGAGCCCCTTGGAGAGGCAAACCATCACCGTATCTGCTGCGCGCACGAGGCGCGCCGGGTCCACGCGCTGGGCCACGGCGGCGTTCCACAGCCGCGCCCCGTCCACATGGAGCCCGGCGCCGTGGTCGTGGGCGAAGTCGGCGATGGCATCCACTTGCTCGGGCGTCCAAACCGTGCCGCCGGCCCAGTTGTGGGTGTTCTCGATGGCGACCAGTCTGGTTGGGGCGAAATGGGGATCGTCGGGGAAAATGTGGGGCATGACGGCGTCGCCGTCGAAGATGCCTGCCCGGCCGGCGACGGTGCGCAGGGTCACGCCCGACAGGAGAGCCGCCGCCCCGCCCTCGTAGAGCGCCAGGTGACAGTTCTGTTCGCACACCACCTGGCCGCCGCGGCCGGTGCCCACCCAGAGGGCAATCTGGTTCGCCATGGTGCCGCTGGGCGTGAAGAGCGCCGCCTCTTTCCCCAGCCGTTGGGCCGCCACGTCCTCCAGCCGATTGACCGTAGGGTCCTCGCCGAACACGTCATCGCCGACCTCGGCGGCGGCCATGGCTTCCCGCATGGCGTCCGTCGGCCGGGTGATCGTGTCGCTGCGGAAGTCGAGGATGCGCTCGGCCATCGGCCCTGCGACCGGCCCGGCGACCTTCAGCCTGCCGAACCCGTTATGCGCGAGGCCCGGTGTGGACGACTGTGCACGCGCGTTTGTCGGCCCCCCTTCTGCTGGCTCTCCTCCTATCCGGATGTCTTGGCGCCACGGAGCCCACCGTCGAGGACATGGCGTCGGAGGCCCCGGCCGCGCTGATCGGGCTGAACCTGACCGCCAACCAGGCCCTGCTGCCTGCGGCCGAGCCCGGCCGGGTGCCACTGGGCTGGTCGATGGCCGAATACACCCGGGGCACGCTTCCGCCGGTGTGGCTTTCCGCCCCCATGGAGCGCGACATGCTCATCCAGAGCGGCGCCGTGGCACTGAGTTTTGCCCCCAATCCCGCCAGCGTGTCGCTGCTGGCACGCCCCGAGTTCACGGCCTGGTTCGGTGTCGAGGACCGCTTCGGCACCCACCTGTTCTTCGACGGGCCGTCAGTCATGCGCGCCGACGAGGTGTTCACCGCGGCAGCCGACCTTCCCCTGCCGCCGGGCGGCCTGGTGATTCCAGCAGGCGAACGAGTGGCGTTGCGCGTGGCATCGTACATGGCCGATGGTGAGCAGGCGGATGTCATCGATCTCGTCGTCGGCGATTCGGATGCGCCCAGCCAGCTCACCCTGATGATGCGCCCCGTCGAACTCGCTCCGGCGGCCGAAGTGCAGATCCTCGACGAACGGGGAGCCTTCCTGGGGACGCGGTGCGGCGTCGCGGACCCCACGAATACAGCCACCGAGACCTATCCGCTGGAGGTGCCCGTGGGCGCCCTCGGGGTTCGCGTGGACCTGAAGCGTCTTGGCGGCACCGGCGCGCCTGATCTGGATTTCCTGATCCTCGATCGGCAAGGCGAAGTGGTGTGGGGTGGCGAGGGCTCCGGCGGCGACGAGGCGGCACTGCTGCTGGGCCCGAACATGGACGCCGTGGGGGCAGGCTCCTGGAGCCTGTACGTTTTCAGTTGTCAGCCGCAGGTGGTCGACTACGAAGTCGATGCGTGGCTGCTGATGCCCGTGGGCGCCGTGGCCTAGCGGGGCCGCCGGAGGGCGGCTGCCGCGGGGTGCCGGGCCTGGCCGACCTCGCCCCGGTCCTAGGTGCCCGATGCTTGCAGGCGCAGTCCGTCAAGGTAGTCGTGCAGTTGGCGCTCCAGTTGCAGGAGGTCCTTGTGCAGGTCCAGGCAGTGGCGGAGCAGTTCAGAGCGTGCCATCAGCCATTGCTCGGCTTGGCTCCTATTAACGCCGACGTGAAGGGGGAGCGAGGGACTGGTCATTGGACCCGCCGAAGCCCGAACGGGTTGGCTCCCATTCCCCGCCGTGGTCTTCCGGGACTTCCCCCCGATCATACGCTTCTAGGACATCGAAGGGGTCCGGTAGGCCGAGTGCTTCCCATTCCTGATCGTCCAGCCGGCGAACCCGGCCCGCCCAGTAAATCCAGGCGCCGCCTCCGTAGATGGTCATGAGCGCGCCGCCCACGGCGATGCCCACGCTGATTTGCCCAACGAACATCATGATGATTCCCATCACGGTGGTCCAGCGGGCGTTGTCGATCTTCGCTTTCGCCTTGTCCACGGCGGCGGCGAGTTGTTTGAGCACCGTCTCGTCGACGGGGCGGCGGGGGTCCACGGGTGCCCCAACGCGCCCTACGTAGTAGTTCTTGGGTAGCATCGGCTCCACACGGCCGCAGCCCGCGGTCCGCGCCCGGACCCGCTCGACCATCTGAATCGTCCGGATGGCGAAAAATTGCCCGACCGGGCCAGCGGGTTGATCCGTGGTGGGCTTGGCTCTTGCGGTCATGCGCATTCCGATCATGCTTGCATGCCTGACATTCAATCTGTTCGTCGGCGCAGCCGCAACTGCCGAACCGGCCGACGACGGCACAACGGCGTTGCACTGGGCCACGACGGACGCTCTTGATGCCTTCGCCGTGGAGGTCACGATCGAATTTGGCCGGGAGAATCCCTGCGAAGTGGCGGCCGGCGTGGCCAGCGCCGCCAGCGACGATTTCGCGTCGTATGACGTGTTCATCATGGAAGGGCCGACAGGGCCGAGTTGGAGTTTCGGCGGCTCGACGAAGGGGTTTGCACAAGTTCACGCACCGGGCATCGTTGACACGCGCGAGTCGGACAACGATGGCCTCATGAGCGCCAGCGGGGCGGGCTTCCGCGGCACGCTGTCCGGGCTGCACCGCCTTACGGTGGCCGGCATGAACCTGGCCCCCTGGGACAACGACATTACCGGCAATGCCTCCCTGTCGCTCGATGTGTCGTGCGGGCAGCCCTTCCACGTGCTCGATTCACGCAGCAGCCGCGATCTGCGGCTCGATTCGACGTGGAGCCTGCACGGCGGCACGGGTGCATCGGCGTACCTGGTTGGTTCGGTCAATCTGGACGATGCGGCCACCTTCACGACGCAGGCGGACCGGGCACGGGTGATCGCGGCCGCCGCCGGCACACATGCAGGCCGCGTGACTGTCGACCATCCAGCGGGCACCGAGCAGTGGCCTCTCGGCGCACCGGACATCGACTTCCACACACTGGACGGGGCCGCCGGCACGTATCGACTCACCCTCGACCGCGTCGGCGTCTTCCCCGAAATTTTCTGGGCCCTGATGGCCGGATACGATGGAGACTTCGATCTGACGCCGGGCCTGCGCGACGAACGCACCGTGACCTTCTGAGGTGCGGCCATGAGGTGCGGGCTGCGGTGGGGTCGTGCGGCCAGCGGGCTGCCCCGGGGTTGCGTACAAGCCAGCGCGCCTCGGTCGCGCCGCTTATCGGAGGCCCCGTGGTCGCAGCCCACATGGACTGGGCGATCGAGACGGACAACCTGACCAAGCGTTTCGGGGACACCCTTGCTCTTGATGGTGTGGACCTCCGGATCCGCAAGGGTACGGTCTACGGACTGCTGGGGCCCAACG
>JBFIJP010000264.1:0-6025 GCA_041600695.1 Thermoplasmatota archaeon
CGTTGAGGCCAGAACCCAACTGGTCCCATCGATGGTGGTGGCGCTGACGCTGTGGGGTCCGATGACCGGCTGGGGCACGAAGTCGGCGACACGGGGCACCTCCGGGTTGCTGAGATCTACCAGCAGCACGCCGGAAGCGTACGGAACAACGTCCTCAGGGCCTTGGTACTCGTTGCCGCAGGCGTCGCGCCAGAGAGGCGCGACGGTGCGGGTGGGGCCCTCGGCGAGCAAGCCGGGCTCGGCCGAAGCTGCGCCGGCCCAAGCCGCGGTGGTCGCCGGCGCCGCAACCTCCGGCTCGGGGTACAGGACATCCAGCGGGCTGGTGGCCAGGATGGCGTAGCGGCCGTCGTCGCTGATGGCCGAGTCGTACACATGGGTGTTTGGCAAAACCAGTTCGCCCAGCATGACCGGTGCCGCGGGGTCCGTCACATCGACGACGACCATGGCCACGTCGCTGGTGAACGAATTGACCACGGCGAGTTGCCGCTCGCCAAGGCTCACCTCGCCACAGTAGTAGCCGCCCGACGGCGCACCGTGGTACTCGGTCGACAGCGGTGTCCAGCCGAGCACATCGACGTTGGGGGAACTCAGGCCGCGGTGGACTGCGGGGTCTGCGTGGTCATGTTCGATGACAGCGCCCTGTGCCACGTTGTCTTCGCCGGCAAACAGGGCCCGCACTGCCCAGGACGGGTCTCGTACGAGTCCGGGGACGGGCTCGTCGGGGTCATCCGCGACGCAACCGGTCAACGTGGCGGCCAGAAGGATGGCTACGGCCCAGCGCATGGGTGAGCGAGGCGGTTCTTGGCGATTGAAGGTTGCCTTGGCGGCCGACGCGAAAGGCGTGCTAGGCGCCCGGCCGCCGCTGGCCGCGCTGGGGCTGGCTTCGACTAGGCTGGGGCGCTGGTCGGCTGGCGCCCATGGGCGGCGAGCCTCCCGGCGGGGCGGGGTTGATGCGGTTGAGCGCGTCCACCATTTGCTTCTGTAGCTCCACCTGTTCGCGCAGGTAGGGTGTCGCGGTAGCGGCTTGCACGAGGCTTTCCAGCAGGTGCTTGACCTCAAAGTAGGGCGCGACGCCGGTGAGCTGGTGGAAGGACCGGGCGCGGCCGACTTGAACCTCCTTGCCTCCGCCCGCCATGACGCCCACCCCGCCGGCCACGCCGGCCTTGGAGGCGCCGCCGCCGATGCCAATGGCTGCCTGGCTGGTGTCGGCGCCGAGGCCGAAGCCGCTCTGTGTCACGGGAATCAGCGTGCCGAAGCGGAAGACGCGGCCAAACATGCCCTGGCTGCCGTCGATGTCCGTGATGGACTCGTAACGGATTTGGCGCTCGTGGCGGACGATGGTTCCTCCCTGGAACAGGATGCGCATGTTGGTGAGGATATAGCGGTGGCTGCGGCGGTCCGCCTCCACCCAGAGGACGGCCGGCAGGCTCGCGGCGCCGAGGAACAGGGGGATGCCGTTCTTGGGGTCAACGTCAAGCCACAGCGTCAGGCCCAGAGTGGCCAGGCCAGCCACGGCGTACAGGATCGGGATGCGCCACTTGATGGCCACCACGGCTGCAATGACACCCACCAGAGCGAGTCCAATGAACATCAGCACGAACGCGCTGGCGGTGTTGCCGTACAGGAAATTCCAAAACTCGTACCAGGAGGCATCCGACTTGTCGTTCCACCAGTTGGTCCGAACCATGCCCGCAAGGATACCGCCCCACACAGCCGGCCACAGGGCCAGGCCAAAGCGGCCGCCGAAGCTTAGAACGTGAGGCTTGTACTTGCCCTCAATCTTCTCGCCCGGTAGGAGGCGGATCGACTTGCTCATCACGTCATGGTGGGCGAAGGGGATGATAAGGGTTGGTGGCGCCCACGCCTCCGCTAGGGTTGCCTGAGGTCTGAGGTCCTCCAAGGGGCAACGGTGGTCGCAGTCGTCCGCGCGTCCGCCAGGGGGCGTCGACCCGGTGCGTGGGCCATTGAGGATCAATGGCTCGGAGGGTCGCCCATGGTCCACTGGCGCCCGTCCGGCGTGCCGCTCATCGGGAGCCTCAGCGTCGATCCAGCCATCCCGTCAGGCGCTGCATGGCATGCATCAGGGGCGCCAGGCAGCGCTCGTCGAAGTCGTCGTCCAGAGCATGATTCAGGCCGACCGCCTCACTGGCAGCCATGGCTGCCGTGCCGTCGAAATCCACCAGACTCATGCGGCCCGTGAATTCTTCACGAGGCCGTTGGAATGCGGAGCCCGGCAACATGGCTACTCCGGCCTCGTCTAGGAGCCGCGTGCACAAGTCGCCGCTCGTGCGAATCCCGCGCCTGGACAGGCGGCGGCGCAGGGCTCCAAAATCGGGAAAGAGGTAGAAGGCTCCATCCGGGCGTACCACCTCAACGCCCGCTTCCATGAGATGCGTGCGGCATGAATCGGAGGCGCGGGCGAGGATTCGGCGGGCGTGGTTGAGGTAATTCTCCATTCGCCGGCTGGGCGCAAAGGCCTCGACCGCCGCGTACTGGATGGGCGTGCAGACGCTCGTGTACGTCTCGCTGGCAACCGCGGCCATGGCGTCCTTCAGCCAGGCGAGGCTGGGGCAAAACGTGAACGTCCCCAGGCGCCAGCCGCCAGCGCCGCCCCATTTGCTGATGCCGTTGAGGACAATGGTCCCTTCCGGGTAATAGCGGACGATGCTCACGTGGTCGCCGGTGTGGTGGAGTCCGCCGTAGATTTCGTCACTGAGGATCAGAACATCGTAATCGCGGGCCACATCCGCCAGCGCCTTGAGTTCATCCGCCGTGTAGGAAACCCCCGTGGGGTTGCCCGGGTAGTTGAGCACGAACAGCCGCGGCCGGTACCGGTCGGCGTCTTCCTCAAGGACGCTGATGAGGGCCTCTGGGCGGACCTTCCAATTGTCTTCGGGCCGCGTCACCACGGTGCGCACCTTATGGCCGACGATCTGGGATTGGGGCGTGTAACTGACCCAGCAGGGGCTCGGAACGATCAGATCGCCGTAGAAGGAGAGCTGGAGCAGAAACAGGAGCTCCTTGGAGCCTGGCCCGACCAGAACCTGCTCAGGGTCGGCGTGGACGCGCTGGGTCCGATGCATGTGGTCGGCCACCGCCTGGCGCAATTCAGGAAGCCCCTCGACGGGGAGGTATTGCTTCTTGTCCGCGTGCAGCCGCAGCGCCTCCACCATGGGGTCTGGCACGGGGAACGGCGATTCCCCCAGACCCAGGTTGCAGACCTTGCGGCCCTCCGCTCGAAGCGACCGGACCTTCTGGTTGATCACCAGTGTCGCCGACTGCCCGAGGCCGCGGACGTTGAGGTTGAGGCTCATGTTGCGTGCGTCGGGCATCCTCGGGCAACACCTCCCGGTGCGGCATCAACGTTGGCCTTTGCGTCGGAATGGGGGTTCGCGTGGCGGGCGCGCCGAGTGGGTACGGGCCGGCCTATTCTCCGGCCAGCCAATACGCGAACAGGGGATCGAGGAATTCGTTGTTCACCCCGAGAATTTCCAGGTCGCGCAACCGTTTCAGGGCGGCCCGGGCGCTCGCCGGAGTGCCGAGGCCATGCGCGGCAATGAAGTCCTTCCCCGTCGCATAGCGGGGGCGGTCCCGGGCCAATCCGAGGAGGCAGCGCTGCTGGTTGCCGGGCTTGACGAGTTGCAGGTCGCGTTCGTAGTCCGGAGCGTGGAGGCCGGCGACGGCATCGATGGCCAGGCGGGCGGCGTCGAGGTCAAGCGGTCCGCGCGGCATGCGTTGGAGTCTGTCGAGGACTTCGATCAGCCGCAACGTCGCCTTGCCGGTCGCTTGGCGAATCAGGTCGAGGGCCTCCTGCGATGCCCCGAGGGGGAAGAGTTCGGGCCAATGCTCACGCAGGTCTTCGATATCGATTCCTGCAACGGGAAATTCGACGAGTTGCTTCCAAAAAGGCGCCTTGGGGGACTGGGTCATGGTGCGCAGCACCGTTTCCACGCTGCCACTGAACACGTACCGTACCCGCGGCTGCTGTTGTGCCACGCTTCGCAGGGCGGCGACCGTGGCTCCGTCGTCCCGGGACAGCACTACCTGAAATTCATCAAGGACGACCACCGTCGGCATTTCGGCTGCGTCGGCCACTTGGCCAATGAGTTCGCAAGCATCGGCGAGGCTGCGGGACCGGCGCCCGGGTTCGACTTCCAGGCGGGGCTCGCCCCCCAGGACGATGCGGACGCGCAGGTCGTGGGCTGTATCTTTCAGCCATGTCCAGAAGCGGTGCCAGCGCGCGGCGCCGGTGGCGGCCAGTTCACGCAGAAGCCGGTCGGCGAGTGCTTCATCCGTGTCGATGCGGGTGCAGTCGACGAACACGATGAGGTGATCGGACTCCAGCCGGCGCAGCGTGGCCAGCAGGAGGCTGGTCTTGCCCATCCGACGGGGGCCGTAGACCAGGACGTTGCGGCCGGCGCGCAGCAGGGCCTCGAGTTGGGCCAGATCCTCTTGCCGATCGAGGATGTTTGCCACCGGGCGCGTGGGGTCCAATTCCATGGTGCAGAAGTACGTAGTGGACTTCTACACTAAACATATTTGCACCATGGCTCTTGAGCCTGGCGACGGCTGACCCTAGGCCTTGACCGTCCGCGCCATGTGCTTCTCCAACAACGCCCGCGCCTGCGCCCGCAGCTTCCCCTGAACCAACGGCGTCCATCCCAGCAGCAAGCCGGGCAGTCCGAGCGCCATGCGGGTCCACTTCCACAGTGGGAACGAGTCCGTGTGGCGCACGATGAGGCCGTCCTTGAACTCGAAACGGGCTGCGATCCGGTTGCGCACCGGGCGCCCGGTCTGGCTGAACGAATAGTCCGCCTCCCACCGCGCCGAGCCCGCCCGGTCGTCGGCGGCCACGTCGCTGAAACGAATCTGTAGGTCCCTGGACCGCGAGAGGAGCATGTCCCACATGGCGCCCACTTCCGGGCCTTTGAGGCCGCGGAAGACCGGGTCTGCGAACGTGGCGTCCGGGTGGTAGCAGGCTGCCATGCCGGCGGCGTCGTGGGCCTGGAAGGACTCATAGAGGCGGCGGATGACCTGTTCGTGGGGATGCATGGGCTCGGCAGTGGGGCCGCGCTCTTGGCTACTTCCACCCACCCGGTCCGCGGCGGGGGGCCGCAAAGACCAGTCCGATGGCGACCACGGAAGCAATGAGCACGCTGCCGGCGTTGACGACCCAAAGCGGCTCGGCCCACGCGGGCCAGGCGGGAACGACGCGGGCGGCCACCTGGATCGCTATGAAGATGGCCAAGGGCACGATCTGGAGGGTCGGCTTGATGCGCCCGCTGGCGGCGACCACGCGCCACAGGACGGCGCCGAAGAGGGCCAGGATGGCACCGGCGATGGCGATGCTCCAGACCACCTGGAAGCTGGTCCAGTAGACGCCCGGCCAGCGGGGCACGAGCGCGAAGTAGAGGCCGAACAGGAGCAGCAGGAACAGGATCAGTGGCCACGGGTTGGCGCGGATGCGGGCCCGCAGCACCGCGATGTCGCCCTCGTCCTTGGTGCCGTGGAAGCGGCTGCCTTTGACGTGGCTGGGGCGACTGCTGGGCAGCGCAATGATGACCAGAAGCACGAATGCCACGCCCGGCCCGGTGGCAAGATCCACGCTGCCGACGGTTTCAACGAGCCGCAGGGGGAACGTGGCGAAGGTGGCCTTGAGGACTTCCCACGCAGGCTCCAGTCCCAGTCCGCCCGTGGCGAGCCCGAACACGTTTCGATCGAGAAGCAGCCACGCGGCGCCGAGGACCAGCGCGGGCGGGATGAAGAGCGGGGCCAGCGCGGCGGCCAGGAAGAACAGGAACGACACCGGGCCGCGCTTGAGGCGGCGGGGGGTCACGTGCCCGGATTCGGCCTTGACGTTGAACGCCTTGATGCCGTGGCCGGACAGCAGCAGAACGCTGGCGTGGCTGAGTTCGTGGATGAGTGTGCCGAACCAACTGACAATGGTGTAGAGCCAGCCGTGGTGCCGCGTCAGCTTGACCATGCCCTTGCGCAGTTGCTCCACGCTGAACGTCTGTGCGCGCCA
>JBFIJP010000265.1:0-6005 GCA_041600695.1 Thermoplasmatota archaeon
CCGTTATCCCGCTCGCAGGCCGGGCTTCCTGGAGGCAGAAAGGTTCATGTGTTTGCAGGTGCAATCATGTGTTGACACACATGCCGAATCTGACTGTCAGCATGCCCGCTGACTTGAAGGAAGCCATGCGCCAGCATGATGAAGTCAACTGGAGTGCTGTCATTCGAAAGGCTATCCAAGAGCACCTCCGTCGAATCGAGATCGCAGACGCCATTGCCGCCAAGAGCGAACTCACCGGCGATGATGTTGAGGATCTGGACAAGCTCATCAAGCGGGGCATTGCCCAGCGCCACGGGCTCGCATGAAGCTGGTTGTTGATTCGAACATCCTTATTGCGAGTTTGCTCAAGGACGGAATTACTCGCAGCCTCCTGATGGAAGCACCCATCGAGTTTGTGAGCCCGGAACACATGCTGGCCGAGATCCGCAAGTATCGCCCGGTGATTTCGAAGCGCGCGGGCCTGTCTGAGGCCGAATTTGATCTGCTGCTTGCCCTCGTTACCGAAAGAATATCGATCGTCGAATCCGAAACGTACCGAGGACGCTTTCCGGACGCGCAACGGATGATTGGGAAGCTTGATCCGGGCGATGTACCGTTTTTGGCACTTGCGCTCAAGCTTGATTGCGGGATCTGGACTTACAACGCGAAACACTTCGAAGGAACAGGCGTGCACATCTGGACAACGGGAGAAGTCGCTGCCTGGACACGATCGGCGTCAGCCGCGTGAGTTCGGCGATCAAGCGGGATAACAACTCACTGAACCCGACTCGCCGCCTGCGGCGTCGAGCGGGTTACTTCGAGGCCGTTAGCGTGACGGCCCAGGCACGCTCGGTGCCCTCCCCGCAAACATTCTTGCCGGGTGGGGGCTTTTCGGGGTTGTGCCCAGACTGTCAACAGCAAAGGTGGACGTGGCTGATCCCACCATTATACAGGTTCAGGCCGCAATGGACGACGTTGAGGCTGACCCGGAAGGCCATGAGTTCGTCATTTTCGAACTGTCAGAGGATAACTTCCTCCAGGGCTACCCGCTCCCTGCGCCGAGCCATGCGTCGAAGCCGACGGCATGGTATTTAGAGAAGCCATCTGGGGCATACAATAGGCGTCGCTGTGAAGTGGATCGGAGTGTGGCGGACGAGGTTGCGCTTGCTTTTCTCTCAGGCAAGGCCTGGGAATCACTGGTAGAATGGCAAGCTGAGAGCGAGAATCCCGGCCGCGTTGACCTCACCCCCGACGAACAGGCGGTTGTCCGAAACGCTGCGGCCATCTTCCGCGAAGCATCGACCAACGAATATGGCGAGCGCGACTTCGCCGATTCCCTGGATGCGGCTGCAAAGCGCGGCTATCTTGACGACGTCCAGGCCACCAGTATGGAAGCCTATCTCGATGCCGCCACGGAGGCCGTTCCAACGGGACTCCATGCCGAACGTGAATTGCTGGCAAAGTGCCAAGCGTTGTTTGATAGGCCGTCCCGCTAACAACTCACTCAACCCGACTCGCCGCCTGCGGCGACGAGCGGGTTACTTCGAGGCCGTTATCCATCCCGCAGCAAACGCTGTTATCGCGAGGGAGCATCCCGTGATTGGAGAGCCTAATGTCGGCCGATGTTCCCCCATGGAAGCAGTTTGAGATTGCGGTGGCGGAGTTCATCAAGGCCATTGGAAATGGGGCCAAGGTCACGCATGACGCCATCCTCCCGGATGAGCACACCGGCCATCCAAGACAGCGCGACGTATGGGTAGAGTGGTCGTTTGCCGATCACTACCCCGTGAAAGCATTGGTTAGTTGCAAGAGGTGGACAGCAGTTCTGAATCAGAAGGACATCGACCACTTCAACGGTGAGTTCCTATCTTCTGGCGCACAAATTGGCATCATCTACTCCAAGTCGGGCTTCAACGACCACGCACTTGAGAAAGCAAAGGCCCTCGGATTCCACTGCTGCAGGCTGTACGAGAACGAGCCAGCCGACCTCCCAGACTCCCTGACCATGGGGTTAGCCTACAACTTCCGGCCGCAGTTTCGCCTGTCGGTAGTTGGGGACGCCGGGGCCTATGCCTTCAAGACGTGGGCACAGGTGATGGCCTTGCCCGCCGGCAAGGGCACGATAATCGACGCGTTGACGGAAGCCTTCAACAAGCATCAGAGCTCGGATGGAAATGCCGCCGCCCGTTGGCAACGGGCACGAGAGGGTTCATCCATTTCGGTGCCGGCTTCAAACAAGGGGATGCCGACGCTGCACGTAAGGCTCGACGTGAAGGACCGCGCATTCCGGGCCAAGGTCGAATACAACCTGCTCGAAGGCTCATACAACGTCACTTCAGGTGCGTTCAAAGGATCGCAAGCCACGCCCTGGATCGATACACAGAATGCTCATCCGGGGCCGGGTTGGGACGAGGTCGATGACATTCCAGAGCAAATCCCGAAGCCCTGCATCGCCATGTTCATGCAAGCGGATGCGCGGGCGCAACTCGAAGCGTTTGGCATGACCCACTTCCCGGCAAAGCCCGTTGCGTGATGGATAACAACTCACTCAACCCGACGCCTCGCTTTGCTCGGCGCGGGTTAGTTCGTGGTCGTTATCTCGCGCCCGGTGATTTCCTGTGCTCGGGAACCTCAGGTCATGGTAACTCGTGCTCTGGTCGTTCAGCCTGAGGATCAGTCCGGGCCGGATGCCCATCCGATAGCAAAACACGTTCGTGGCGTCCTTTCACGCACCATGACCAAAAGGTTTACATAGCGCATCACTACATAGTCGCAGGTGAGCACCTGATGGGACCAACTGAGGCACCGGCCGACTACATGATACCAGACGAATACAGCAGTATGCGACCCCAGGAGAAAGCCGAGGCGCTCCGCACGTGCATCTTGCTATTTCTTCAAACGGTCGCGCGGGCCAATGCGAAGCGAATTTTCGAGGCCATCCAGGCACCGAATGAAGAGACGGTCAAGAAGCAATTACACTACTTGGCCACTACTCAACATGTCTACATGGACGAAGTGGGACGGGACCCCGTTTACTATGCAAACGGCAAACTTGCCCACCCGCAACTCCAGCGAACCGTGAAGGCAGGCTTCACCGAATTCGTCATTCGCACTTACAGCGACCGCCTGACCGGGCGGTACTTGACTATTACAGAGTACCACGCTCAACCGACGGGCGAACTGAAACCGCGAAGCGGAATCCGGGTTGATTTGGCCGATCTGGAATCGCTCATCGCTCAATTGGCAGACCTCCGGGCCCTCGTCCAATTAAAACCAGAATTACTGAACAACACTAGGTGACCACATGGACTACGAAACACTGCAAGAACGAACCGACGCCGCCTCCCGCTTCGGGGTGCTGCACCAGGGCGAATTGAACGTTGAATTGCCGGCCGCTTCGCCGGCAATTCGAACCGCAACCGACGCGAAAGCAGTGGAGCGCGCCATGCAGGGTGGCCTCCGCCCAGCCACCATCACGCCTTACGCAAGCCGAGCACGTAGGTTGAACACCCACCTGACCCGACTTTTGGCCGGCGGAGGTGGCCTGGTGGAGCGCCCGCTCGTCGTGGCAGACCCCGAGGCTGAAGCCCTCAATGTCTCATGCACGGCGCGGACGCAATACCAGGAAGGCGGGGCCGTGCACACGGCCATCCGGCCGTTAATGAATACCGGCCTTACCGGTGACGCGCGTAAGGGGCGGCTGCAGACCCATGCTGCGTGGCGACAGTGCTTGCGTTCCTTCGGGGTGGACCCCATTTACCGATTCAACGCGGCATGGCAATCCGCAGTTCAATCCGATATGTTCTTGGGAACGGGACCTATCGTGACGGCGGACCCCGCGACAGTCGATTTGGCTTTTCAAATCGCCGAAGCGCAGGTGGCTCGTGCGAGATTCAACCAATCTTTTTCACTAGGTGGCGTCCACCTGTTGGTCCACCAAAATGTCCTCAAGGATGGGGCAGCGGGACAAGAAGCCCGAAACAGAATCATTGATCAGGTTGCCCGCTGGGAGTCCAAGCGTATTGACGGAACCGGCCTTTCCATCAAGATGTACGATCAACAAAACCACCTACAAGACTCGGGCGCGGGGCAAATCTACAGGCATAATCTCAGTTTCTTACTGCAGGAGATCCAGGCCCTAATTTCGGAACAAGGCGGCCTTCTTACTGTCCACAATATGGCTAATTGGGTAGTCGGAGCACTGGACAGTGGTTCCGATATTGCCACTTTCCGTGTAGATGGCAAAACCGGCATCGAGGTACCTATGCGAAGCAGCGGCAAGAGCGGCCCCCGCGAGCCCGCCCGCATGACGCTCTACCGTACGCTCGCTACTGCCGGCGCCGATGTGCTGAAGCCACAATTCGAGCGTCAAGGAGCATTCCCGGTCCCGGAATGTATGAAGCCTGAGCCATGGTGGGATTACACCTGGTCGGAAGGCGCAATCTATGCCGGGGCCTGCACGACGGGCTCCCTGGTTGAAATCGGCCAGCAATATCGTGATGCCGGCCTTAGCCCCTCGATGCCACTTGCCGAATCAGTCCGCGGTCTTGTTGCTGATTGCGAAGTGAGGCAAGATCTAATGGATCTGTGCCCCTCCATCAATTAATCGGCTTTCGACTTCAGCAACGACTCGAGATAACAAATCACTCCAACCGACGCGGCTGCGCCGCGCGGTTGAGTTCGACCGTTATCCCGCTGCACGCACGCAATCACGGCGGCAGTTTGCCTTATGCAATGGCATCTGGATGGCGTATTGCGCGCCTGTGCTGAAGTTGCTGGACGCGCACAGCGGAGGGGGAATGCGCAGTGACACACGAAACGAAGACCATTCGACTTGACCATCTTGTGCCGCCGGTCGACTTGGACGGAACGTGCGTCACATACCTCGACCAAAACGTTTGGATCAATCTTGCTCAGGCCGCAAGCGACGAGAACCACGAATGGCGTCTGGCTCACGACGCAGTAGTTTCTTCGGCGGCCAACGGTAGCGCCATCTTCCCACTGTCGCAGGCCCACCTGGTAGAAACTACCAAACGAGTTGATTCCGGATCACGCGGACGTTTGATTGACTTCGTCGCATCAATATGGGGTGGCCATGCAATCCGGCCGTGGCCGACGATGCTTCAACCGGAGGCCCGGAATGCGGTCCGCCATATCCTTGGCGAAAGCTTGCTGGACCTGCGGCCGTTTGTTTTCGGAAAGGGATTGGGGCATTTGCGTGGGGGCGCGGTTCCGACCTTGGAAGCTAAAACGCCGAAAGCCCAGGAAATCGCAGCAGAAATCCTCGAGCAAATGGTGGCGGCCACCATGGGCCCCGAATCTTGGCTTCACATGAAAGACGCCGATCACGCTGCTGCGATGCGAGCGCAGATGCCTGATACCGACGCCTTCGCGGCCGAACTCCAGGACGCAGTTGACAAGGACTACCGACATCCCGACAAGGAGATTCGAAAGCGATTGGCGGAGGGGCGGGCCATGACAGGCAAAGTCTTGGATGCGATTGTCCACGCCATGTTTGAACGAGGAGTGCAAAACGATCCGCGGTCGAATGCCGCGTTCTCAACCAGGGAAAAAATTCAGGAAGTGCGCGGGGCCATGCCCACGTTTCATACCTTTTACGAATTGAACCATCGACGAAACGCGACAGCCAAGGTCAAGCCTGGCGACCTGTGGGACATGAGCCTTAGCATCGCGATTCCGTACTGCGACGTCGTGGCAACAGAACGCTCGTGGACCAATTTTGCCAAGCAGGCCAAGCTAGATTCCCTCTACGGCACCCGAGTGGTCTCTCGTCCTGGCGACCTCTTGGATGCCCTGCCCGCGTAGGTTCCATGCAATGCCAGTTTGCGGGATAACAACTCACTCAACCCGACCGCGCCTCCGGCGCGGCGGGTTACTTCGAGGCCGTTAGATTGCGCCTTCGGCGCTAGAGTCCGAGGTCTTCTAGGTAGTCCGACACGGGGGGAACTTGCGCGAGGAGGCGATTTTCATGCCGAACCATGGCGGCTGCGTAGTCTTCGTTGCGC
>JBFIJP010000266.1:0-5988 GCA_041600695.1 Thermoplasmatota archaeon
CCCACTGAAACGTTGTGGAGCCTGAGCTGTCGCGCCGACGATCCCGCCGCCGTAGCGCGGGTTTTTGCGGCCAAGGAGAGGCCCGGTGGGGTCCCGCTGGCTGTTGGGGTGGCGTCCTGGGCGGCCGCCGCCGACCTCGTGCATGTAACGCCCCTTGCCGACCAATTGGCGGCCGCGTTCCTCCCTGGCCCCGTCAGCCTTGTCCTGCGCCGCAGGGGGGACGGCCTAGCCCATGTGGCACCCGGCCTTCCCACCCTCTCCATTCGGGTCCCCAACCACCAGCTTGCAAGCGACCTGTTGCGGCGAACGGGCCCTCTCGTGATGACGAGCGCCAACCGGCACGGCCAACCGGACCCACTCAGCCCGGCCCAGGTGCTGGAAGCCCTGGCGGGCGTCCCCGACCTCGTGGTGCTGGGCGATGAGGTGGTGCCTGGCACCGCATCCACCGTTGTGGACGCCACGGGCGAGTCCCCAATGGTGCTGCGGGAGGGTGCCGTCACCCGGCAGCAACTGCTGGATGCCCTGGGCGCCTAGCCGACGGGCCGCCGGCCCCGGGGCCATTTTGGCAACTGCCCAACCGTTATGACTGACGAGCGTGTGGACGCGCCCGTGCCCGCGATCGCGTCCGACGAAGACTTCTTGAAATGGCAGCGTGCCGGCCAGGTGGGCGCCCTGGCGCTACGCCACGGACGCGACCTGTGCGTGCCCGGCGCCCGCCTCACCGAAGTGGTCGGTGCCGTCGAGGATTACATCCGCAAGGCTGGCCTGGAGCCAGCGTTCCCGTGCACCGCCAGCCTGAACCACTGCGCGGCGCACTTCACGCCAACCCATGATGACGAGACGGTCTTCCAGGAGGGCGATCTAGTCAAGCTGGATTGTGGCGCCAGCCTGGACGGGGCCCTGTCGGACAACGCGCTGACGATCGAGGTCGGCGCGCCGGCCTCCGGCGGCGAACATCATCGCCTGATCGAGGCGGCGGAGGCCTGCCTTGAGGAGGCCGTCGGCGTCGTCGGGCCGAACGTCAACCTGCAGGATGTAGGAGCCGTCATTGAGCACACCGCCAAGGACTTCGGCTTCCGCACCATCCAGAATCTCACCGGGCACAGCCTGGAAGCGTGGAACTTGCACGCGGGCCTGACGGTTCCCAACATTGGCATGAAGGTGCACCGCCGACCCCGCATTGGGGACGTGCTGGCCATCGAGCCCTTCCTGACCACCGGCACCGCGGGCCGCGTGGAGAACTCGGGTCCCGGCAACATCTACCACTGGCAGGGAGCCAAGCCGCTGCGGCTGCCGACGATGAAGCAGTTGCAGGGCGCCATCCAGAAGCGGCATCCCAAGCTTCCGTTTGCGGAGCGCTGGCTAACCGATGCCATCGACCCCAAGAAGCTGAACTTCAACCTGCTCCAGCTTCAGAAGAACCTGGCGATCAAGCACTACCCGGCGCTCAGCGAGGGCTCGGGCGGTTTGGTGTCCCAGTTCGAGTACACGGTGGTCGTGACCGCCGACGGCTGCGTCGTGACCACGGACCCTGCGGGAGCCCGGATTCCGGAACTGGCCTAGGGCTAGCAAGGAATTCACTGGCGGCGCCGGGGCTTCGCCTGCGTGTGGGCGGCGTGTCGGCGGGTCGCCGGCAAGAAGGGTGGCCAACAGGCCGCGCCGCGGGCGAGCAGCCGGCGGATGCGTGGAGCGGACGTGGGCGGACGCATCCCGGGCTGTGCACGGCCCGCAGGCGCCCTTGACGCTGGCGCTTGCTGCGCGTGGCACCCGTGATCGCCAAGCAACAGCTGGCGCTGTACCTGTCGCCCCCGACCCTGCCATCGCTGGCTGCTGGCCGGGGGCGCACGGGCCTAGTCTTCTTCCTCGAATCCGCACTTCTTGCAGAAGCGGATCACGAAGCGGCCCTCGACGCGATAGTCGAGGGAGGTGCCGCAATCGGGGCAGACGTGCTTGCGGACGCCAGCGCGGAGAACGGTGTCTCCCTGGTCGTCGAAGTCGTCGTTGAACAGCTCCTCGTCGGATACGTCGATCTCGTCATCGCCCACGGTGGGACCTCGCACCGGCGAATCCGGGTCGACTAGAAAACGCCTCGGTCCCGGCCACGACGGCCGGAACGGCCGCCAGGGGGAGTGTCGGGGGCTTGTGGCAGGAGTTCACGGGCACCTCAGTCAATCTGGATCCGCACGCCAGCCTGGTCGCTGGCGACCTTCTGGACGGTCACGTCGAGGATGCCGTTGGTGTACGTCGCCTTGGTGGTGGACGCGTCGACCTTGGCCGGCAGGCGTACGCGCTTGTGGTACTTGCGCAGCTCCGTGTCGACGCTGATCTCCAGCACCTCGTCGGTCATGTGGACGTTGACGTCGCTCTTGTCGACGCCGGGCAGCTCCATGGTGATGGCGATCTGGGTGGGGTCCTCGATGACGTCGGTGAGGGGTTCGCGGTCGTCGGTGGCGACGCTCGGGATGGCACTTCCGGGCTCGCGGCGCACGGTGGGCTTGTTGCCGAAGGAACTGAACTGGGGCTTGCCGTCGGGGCCCATGCGTACGTTGAAGCCGGCGACGAAGCCCTTGCTGGGGTCTTGGCCCATGTTCTTGAACGCCTCCTGGAGGTTGCGCTGCATCTCGTCGAAGAGCTTCTGGAACTCGCTGGGGTCGATCCCCATGCCCCGCAGCCATTCATCCATGCCACGGCCGCCGAGGGGGCCGCCCGAGAAGGGCCCGCCGGGACCGAAGGGGCCCTGGGGTCCGAAGGGGTTGCCGCCAGGGAAGTTGCGGAACGGATCGTTGGGGTTGTCCTTGGAGTCTGTCATTGCTGCAACCATGGTTGGTACTTCTACAAAACCTTGACTCATCGCAGGTTGGGGCCGCGACCGGCAAAGGCCAACAGGTGTTCGATGCAGGCTATCAGCAAGCAAGGGTATCGGAAGGCAGCCATGGCCAAGTCCCCCCACAGGTCGCCCACAGGCCGCCGCCAAGCCGGCCCGCCCAGCGACCTCCCTGGACACACTTCGATGTCGCCGCAGCGCGGTTTAAGTATCAAGGCCGAACGTGGTACGGCGTCCATGGCCGTCAAGCGCACCAACAGGCTGTCTGCCCTGCTCGCCCTGATCCTCGTTGCGAGCCTGCTGGCCGTCCAGCCAGGCCACGCAGACGGGATCGGCAGCGCGGCTGGCGCCGCAGCCGCTGGCGAAGCCGGATTACAGTCCCTGGCTGGAGCAACCGGCGACGCCAGGGCCGCGCCCGCGACCGCTGCCGCATCCGCGGCCGGCAAGGACACGGCCGCCGGAACAGGAGCGCCGGGCGTGGGCGCGGCACCCGCTCCCTCGTGGCGCAATGCCCAGGCTCCGGGCGAACCCAATCCCTTCACGTTCCGATGCGAACGGCCCAGCGGCGGCCTGCCCTACCAGTTGTTTGGGGTTGACCTCGTCGTCTACGGGTGCCCCATCCGCGTCTACGACGGCCCAAACTGGCACTTCGGCAGCCCGGCCCTAGCGGTCAACCCCCGGGACTCCCGCGAGGCGGCCTTCTTCTCCCTGCATGGCGACCCCGATCCCGATGGATCGACGGACCAGTCACGCCGCACGGCGACGCACACGACATTCACCACGGCCGACCGCGGGATTTCATGGGGCGACGAGCCGATCCATGGCGGGCCGACCGGAGCAAGCCTCGGCGATTACGCGTCAGGAACCATGGACGCCGACGGCAACCTGTACATGGCGTACGGCTGGCACGACCCGGTGGGCCCGGACCAATGGGATGGCTCCATCGGTCTCTTCAAGGCGGCAACAACCCGCGACACCGGGTCGGTCCTTCGCTCCTACGAGAACCCGCACTACATCCTGGCCCGGGAGATTGGCAACCAGATTCGGTCGCCTCACATTGTCTACGTCGAAGACCCCGGCAGCGACGCCGCGCAGCAGTTCGCGGACGCCAACGAGACCCAAGCGCCTTCGGAGGAGAACGACTTCGGCGAGGAGGCGGTCGACATCAACCGCACCGACCACATCGTTGTGGCATGGCACGAGAAGGCCATCGACTGGCAAAACTCGAGCACCGGCCTCAGCGGGTGGATTGATTTCTCATGGCGCACGACCGACGCCCGCCAGGAATGGGGTCGCTTGGATACCAGGCAGGTTGTCGGCCCATGTTTCGATGCAAGCAACCCCGTCGTCTGGCAGGGCTCCGTTTACATCGGGTGCGTGGTGGACAAGGGCTACAAAGAGCGCACCCGGGCCCGAATCGGCGATGTCGACATCTGGAAATTCGACCCCGAAACGAACCGGACCTCGTTTGTCGGCTTCACGGGCCTCAACGGGCCAAACCCCCGGCTGGCGGCGGCACCGGATGGCGCCATGGCCGCCCTGACGGTCAAGGTTGAGGCCGAACAGCAAGTGGATGTCAGAGCTTCCTTCGGATGGTTTGGCCGCCAATGGAGTGCGGGCGTGGCCAACCTGGGCCCCTCCCTCCACGGGTGGGCCGGGGGCCTGGACATCCTTTCGGCGCACGTCACCGGAATCGCACTTACCGAGGATCAACACACCCTCTACGTCATCTACAAGGAATGGAACGATGTCGAAGGCGGCTCCTCGCTGCCCGACCCCACCCAACTCGACGGAGATCCCCCGCGCCTGCATGACTACCGGAAGGTCCTGGTGGCCATGAATGCCTGCGAAATCCTACAGGCGGCCGCCATGGAACTAGGCCAGGGCATTGACGCGGCCAGTTACAGTGCCTACATGTCCCATCCTGCGATGTTCAATGATATCCAGGATGGCATGCAGTACGTTCGGGAACCCAACGGCGAGGAACTGGTGTATTTCGCCATCAACGACTACGGCGCCATGCAATTCGGTGCCATCGTTGAGGGGGCAGTGGGCGAGCCCTGCGCCAACTTCCCCATCGCCTTGCCGTCGATTCCCCCACCCCCGGTCCCGCAGGCTCTCGCCACCGGACTGCCGGCCAACTACGGCGTCGGCGCACTGGTCGGGGCGGCAAGCCTGGCCATGGTGGGTTACCTGCTGGCGGCCAGGCGTCGCGCGCCGAGTCTCGTCACCGCGGAGGACCGTTAGGTGTCTGGCGCCCGCAGTTCTGCCAACACGCCGGTTATCAAGGAGGTTGGTTTGTTGAAGCCTGTCATGCAAACCCCTTCCACGCGCCGGCCCTGGCTGGTTGCCTGTGCTGCGCTTGCGGTCGTGGCCATCGGCATCCCCCCCGGCTTGGCGCTGCCGGATGTGTCGCTGCCCGACACAAGCCCCCTGACGGTCCAGATGCCACCCGCGACCACGGCGGAGGGGCAGGCGGGACCCACGGAGTGGGGGCAGGGCCGCGCAACGGGAATCCAGACCGGACCGGCCGCGCCTTGGCGGCCCCTGAGCGCGCCGGGCGACAACGGTGGCTTCAGCTTCCGCTGCGAGTCTCCGACCTTCCCGGACGGCTATCAGGTCAGCAACGACGACATGGTTGTCTATGGCTGCCCGATTCGCATCTACGACAGTTCGTACCACTTCGGCAGCCCAAAAATTGCGGTCAATCCGTCCGACAGCCGCGAGGCCGTTTTCTTCGCCTTGCACGGAAACCCGGTCAATGAGGGCTCTGCCGAGCAGAGTCGAACCGGACTCACCCATGTCGCCTTTACCACGGCCACACGGGGCCTCACCTGGGAAGACCAGCCCACGGACCCGGGATACCCCGATGGCGCAAGCATGGGTGATTTTGCTTCCGGCGCACTCGACTCGGAAGGCAACGTCTATTCGGCGTACCTGTGGCACCGCCCCCTGGGCGGGGACGAGTGGGATGCAACCATTGGCCTCTTCAAGGGCGGCACAACCCGCGACGCCGGGTCGGTCATCCGTTCCTACGGCAACCCGTTCTTCATTGACGGCCGAGAGATTGGAAACCAGATTCTGGCAGCTCACGTCGTCTATGTGCCAGAAAAGATTCCCGTCAATTACACGGCGGAAGCCAATGAAACCCAAGCCCCCTCGGA
>JBFIJP010000267.1:0-5981 GCA_041600695.1 Thermoplasmatota archaeon
CATGTACTTGCGGCCGTACATGTTCTTCTCCTTCCACACGCCCAGCTCCTCCAGCGTCGGCTCGTCGGCAATCAGCAGCGGGAACGGCAGGCTGTACTTCTCGATGAACTTCCGGTGGCTCGCCTCGTCGTCCTTGCTGACACCGAACACCTTCAGGCCCGCCGCGCCGAAGTCGGCCCAGGCGTCGCGGATGCCGCAGGCTTCCTTCGTGCAGCCGGGCGTGTCGTCCTTGGGGTAGAAGTAGAGGACGTATGGCGTGCCCACGAGCGACTTGCTGCTGACCTCGTTGCCGTCCTGGTCCTTCATGGTGAACGCAGGCAAGGATTGGCCTTCCATGGGCGCCGCCAGCCGGGCGGGCTCCTTGAATCCGTCGGACCTCTAGGCAAGGTCCGTCTGCCCCACGCCCGGGGTGCCGCTGCGCGACACCCCGGGGAGATGGCTACACCTTGATCAGGCGTCGTTGGGTCGGGTGGCCTTTGCAGGCGCATAGCCGGGGCTACGGGAGTTCGTGGCCGGGGGCACCGGGGCGGGGGAAAAGCCGGTACCAGAGAACAATCGACCAGACGATCAGGTTGGCGACGAAGCCCGCCGAAGCGACCCAGTGGCGGTGCCACAGCCAGTACACCATGGTGCACGCCGAAGCGAAGAGAATCAGGGCCACGAAGGCGATCGACAGGTCGTCGGCGCGCCCCAGCTTGACCGTTCGCACCAGTTGTGGAATCAGCGCAACCGTGAACGCAATCGTTCCCGCCCAAATCAGGACCTCGCCGATATCCAGGTGCGCCACGGCCGCGCCACGCTGCGCCCCTCATTAAGAACCCGCCTCGTCGCCGGCGAATGCACGCGCCGTGCACGCCGAGCCCCCACCCGCCGCGTACGCCGCGATTCCACCCGCCGCCGCGGCCCTTAAGGCGCAGCCCGGAGTCGCTCGCGCGTGGAAGTGAACGCAGCACAACCGGGCCCCCTCCAGGAGCCCACCGGCGAGGGTCGCCGCTTCGTCCTGCACGCCTTCGTGTGTGTCAGCGATTCTGCCTGCGACTTGGACGGCCCTGCCGTCGAGATCCGCAAATTCCTCAAAACCAAACTCAAGGCAGCTGGCCTCAAGGAGCAGATGCGGATCAATCAAAGCGGCTGCCTGGGCCAGTGCGGCCACGGCCCCATGATGGTCGTCTACCCCGAAGGCGTGTGGTACTGCCACCTGGACCTGCCGGCGGCTGAGCGAATCTGGGAAGAGCACCTGCTGGGTGGGAAGCCAGTTGAGGAGCTGCGATTCAAGACGAAGGAGGCGGGGACCAATGTGTTGCCGATGGCGGACGCCGCAGCGAGGATTCCCAATGTAGAGCATCCGGCTTTCAGCGCTTGTGCAAGGTGCGCGCAGCGGTAACTGTTGGCGCCCGCAACATGGGCCCGGCCTGCTCCGCCAGCCGGGATCAGGCGATCCCCCGACCGCCTGCGACGCCATTAGGCGGGCATGAAACAAGGCGGCCCCAATTAACCCGGCTGTCAAGATGAATCGCGGCCGGGCTCTGCATGCGGGCCTGACGCGAGCCGGCGCACGAATGGCTTAACCGGGCCGTGATCGTATTAGCGATGTCGCCGGCGCTGGCGAGTGAACCATGCTCAACCGTGTAGCAACGCCCCAAGAAGCGGCCCGAAATCCGTCCCGCGGGGCCGGGCAAATCGCAAGCGACCCCAGCCGCGCTGCCATGGACCATGTACCGGACCAGGGGGTGGCACAGCGCAGCAATCGCACCTTTGGAAAGGTCGCGCCTTCGACCGAGGCGACCGGACCCGCCGCGCATGATTTCTCGCGGATTTCGGTCCAACCCAATCGCGATTCTGCCGAGCATGCAATGCCCCATCACGTGAACGATGTTCTTTCGTCGCCGGGCCAGCCCCTCGCTCGGGGACTACGCCGTTACTTTGAGCCGCGTTTTGGAACGGATTTTGGCCAGGTGAAGGTGCACGACGGACCGGCGGCGAAGGCGACCGCGCGAGCCTTAGAAGCCGACGCTTACGCGTTTGGCAACCACGTTGTGCTTGGAAGCTCCGACGCGCGGCGTGCCTCAACCCCGCATCTACGCACCATGGCCCACGAATTGGCCCACGTTGTCCAGCAACAGGGCCAGTCGGTCGATGTAGCGGCTTCCGTCAGTCGGCCGGGCGACCAGGCGGAGATTGAGGCCGACACGGCCGCCGAGCAGGTGCTGGCCGGCGCGGAGCCAATCATTCGATGGCACCCTGGCGCCGCTTGTGTTTCGCGCCAGGATCTCGGCGCAGCGCAGTCGGCGACCTCGCAGCCGTTTTACCAGGAGGCACTGGACGCACTGGCGTCGGAACGTGGCCTGATCATTACCCTCGTCCGGAGCCAAATCATCCCCGCTTCTGTTCCTGCGCTTGAGAAATTGGTTGAACTGTGCAGGGCCATTGACGCCGGGGCCAAAGAAAAGGTCGATTCGGCGCTGGGGGCTTTTCTGGCCGTCGAGGCCGGCCGCCTGCCTCCGGCAACGCCTTCGACTTCCCTTCTGGCCGAGATGACCGCGCGAATGATTGCCATGGGTCTATCAAACCAGGCGGACCGACTTCGTCGCTGGGGCGTGAACCGGGAGGTCACAACCATGCCCAGCATTGCGGGGCCGTATGCCGACGCCCTCTACGCATGGGATGCGGTCCTAGACCGGTTGAAACAGGGCATCCCTGAAACCGGTGCTAGCGAGGGCCTGAAGGCGCTGGACAGATTGCTAGTTTTCCTTGATCAACTGGTGCGGGAGCGATTTTCACTTGATGCGGGGGCAATCGAGCAGGATGCAAAGCGACGTGCCGCGCATCCCGATAATTTCTTCATTCAGCGTGAGCGAAGCATTTCCGTTTATGCGGCCGACTTGGCGCGCTTGATTCACGACACCTACGCTGCCTTGCAGGCGCCGTTCCAACTGGTTCTTGATCAAGCCGCCGCAGATCTAGCGGGCGGCCGCGGCGACGCCTTTTTGGTAGCCGCAAAAGATCGATTGGAAACGCGGCTGCGGCCACTGATCGATCGCGCCGACAAAAGCCAGCATCCCGGCGGAATTCCAGTCGAAACGACAAAATCAGAATTCAACAAGGGTGGTGGGTCTCACCACGATGCCTTGGCCAACACCGAGGCGGCCGCAGCAAAGAGATCCGTTCGCATTAACTTCTATGATGCTGAGCAAACACCCTGGGCCGCCTCCGAGAAATCGTCGAATATCGCCGAGGTTTTCATTGCCCGCCGATCCCAAATCGCCTTCCTTGAGGAATTCTACGGCGTGGCAACGGACGAAGAAGGTAAACTCAAAGATCAGGCGGTCGAAAATGCCGCCGCCATGGCGTCCTTGGGTCCGGGCAGTGTGCGGTTACACAACGACGATGACTGGCGCAATTTCGTCCTCGCGAAGTTTGAATTGCGCGCGGCCACGCACGGCGCTGACGACGCGTTCGTTTCGGTGATCAATCTCATGCGATCCTATATGCAGGCCTTCACGACCCATACACCCTACAACATCGAGGACTTCGGCGACAACCACCTCACCAAGACATTCCCCCGCGACTTGGCTGGTCGTCTCATTCACGACTGCGGCGTCTATGCGTTGCGCACGGCCTACATTCTGTCCTTACTACGCGATCACCCCAAGCTACAACTCAGATTCGACTACGTCGTCTTGCCGGTGCACGTGGGTTTGCTGATCACCGGCAAGGGCCTCTCCACGTTCCTTGTCCACAATGACACGATCACACGTTTCACCGCCGCCCAGATCCAGGCAATGCGCGGCCAGTGGGATCAGTTGAACGAACAGGGGGGTCACGGGGGGCCCGCCAGAAGGGCGACTGACGCACGGTTTTCAGGGGAACTGATGGCGCACGCATTCATCGGCGATGTGGATATACCCTACAAGCCCATAGGGGTGGCTTCCACGGCTGGTAAACCGATGGCCGTCAAAACCCGTTTATGGAGTCAATATACGCGTGATGTGGCGCCTGCCGCGGATCGGCTTTTCGGTCCGTCTGTGCGTGATCTAGATAGCCCCAACTATCAATTCCACCTCAAATATCTCAGTCTTCTTGGCCTTCGCAAGAAATATCACAATGAAGCAATCGTTCCGCTCTGGAACTACGAGGCGAACAGCATATGGGACAGGCACAAGCCGCTCATCAAGGCCGCTTCTGATGCCCGGCAGCAGGCCTCTCCGGATCAAGCGGCGGCCGCCCAGGCAGCGTATGATGCGGCCGTCGATGCCTATGAAGTTGAGCTCCAAGCCGCCATGGAAAAGGTGTATCAGGCGGGAACGGAGGTGTTCCGGGCACAATTTCATCTACAGCAATATATCGACAACCACCCGGAAATCTTTGCCTCTGGTGCGGAGGTCGCCAGCGCCGCCCGAATCAGCGGAATGTTTGGTGCGCTTGGGTGGAGCGGCGAGCGGTGGGAATGGGCGCTGTATAGCCACCTGCTGGAATTGAGGGCCGGCACCAATCTGGAGGCTCCTTTTGAGAAGCGTGAAGCTCGGATTTCTCCGTGGAATTGAGCGTCTGGCTACGCGACGCCAATTGCCCTGATTGGCTCAGGGATGGATTCGTCTAGTGTGCTGGTGGCGACTTTGTCGCGTTTGGGACCGTAGCTGGCGCAGTCGTAACGGGTACCGGGTGGAATCGCGGTGTCAGCCCGGTCTTTGCACATCCGCTTTGCACAAATCTCTAGCAGCCTTTGCACATACTGAAGTCTCGGTGGATGTGCAAACCCCCGTCGTCCGGAGCCCCTCCGACGCCTTCACGCCCCGCTACACGGTGAGCCTGGAGGTCGGCGAGCGCCTCCGCCGCATCGAGCGGCTGGACCACGACGTGGGCCTCCTCTACGCAACCACCGACCGCGCCACCCTGCGCGACGCCCTCTCCTACAACGCCTACGGCACCGCCAGCATGGAGGGCAACCCCCTCAGCCTCGAAGAAGTCCAAAGCGTCCTCGCCCGCGGCCCCACGCCAGACGCCATGCGTACCCCCGACGAGCGCGAACTGCTCAACTGGACCACCTTCATGGAGAAACTCGACGAACGGCCCGCCCCACGCCAAGTGGCCGACGTCGCAAGCATGCACCGCGACCTCTTCGAAGGAGTCATGACGCCCGAGCGCGGCCTCGGCCTGATCAAGAACCGCCCCAACGACATCGGCCGCCGCGACGGCACCGTCATCTACGTCCCCACCGCCCCGGAACGGGCCGCCAGCGAACTCCAAGCCGCCCTCGACTGGTACCAGTAAGCCCCCGATCCCCCACTCATCAAGGCGTGGCTGTTCCACGTCGAATTCGAAGCCATCCACCCGTTCCTCGACGGCAACGGCCGGCTGGGCCGTGCCCTCATGACGCTCATGCTCCACCAGGCCGGGTACGCTGGCGTCCGCCACGCGCTGGTCGACTATGCCATCAACCGGGACCGGCAGGACTACTACGACGCCCTCAGGCAAGCCCCGCGGGAACCCGGCGACCTCACACCCTGGCTCGGCTACGCGAGCAACGTCTTCGAAACCGGCTACGCCGACGCCGTCGCCCGACTCACCGTTCAACAGAACGCCGCCCTCAACCCCCGCCAAGCCCAAGTCGCCGCCTGGCTCCTGCGCGTCTGCCAAAACGGCCGCCGCGTCGCCTTCGGAGACATCCACGCCGCGTTTCCACATGTGAATCGGAGGACTTTGCAGCAGGACTTGCGGATGCTTGTTGACTCGGGTTTTCTCGAGATGCAGGGTGTGAGGAGGGGGGCGACCTATGGGGTGCGCGGGGGCGACACAACCAAAGCGGCTGCCTCGGCCAATGCGGCCACGGCTCCATGATGGTCGTCGATCCCGACGGCGCCTGGACCTGCCACGTCGGCCTGCCGGCGGCTGAACGCACTTGCCAGGAGCACTTGCTAGGTGGCCGGCCAGTTGAGGGGTTGCGGTACCGGACCCGGGAGCCGGGGACGGATGTGTTGTCG
>JBFIJP010000268.1:0-5967 GCA_041600695.1 Thermoplasmatota archaeon
ACGGAAACATCCACCCGGCGAACGTCGAAGGTGACGCCGGGGCCGGGGGACTCGATGGCCGCACCAGCCGTGAGCGTGACCAACAGGTCCGCCACGCCATCGCCGTCCACATCGATCGGGCTGGGGCTTCCCAGCACCGCCGGCAGGGCGGCGCAGGTTGGCTCGGTGGCATCCACGTGCTGCCAGCAAATGTCGTAGGTCAATGTGGTCGCGGCAAGCAGTGCAAGAGCAGTGACCTCGTCGACGATGTCGTCGACCAGGGCCAGGGCGTCATCGGTGGTCACCGGAAGCGGAAGTTCCGGGATCATCTGCGTCGGGTCGGGTGCCTCTGGCAATTCCACCGGCGTGACGCCCATTGGAATGGATACGCTGAAGGACTCGGCCACAGGCATGTCGCCGAGGCCTGCCTGGGTCAGCAGGTCCTCAAGCGAGGCCACCTCGACATCGACTGCCACCGGCTTGTCCTGGCCGGGGGCAAGGATGGGTTCCATGTCTTCGATGGCCATCTCGACGGGTTCGACGCGGTCGAATTCCTCCAGGGTCACGTTGTCGAAGAAGGGCTGCTCGGGCTGGATGGCGGCCAGCGCCTCGGGGTCCTGCCCGATGTCCAGGCTGGGCCAGACGTCGTCCTGGGACGGGTAGGCCGCGTCGGCTTCAATCTTCTCTTGGTGCAGGGCCCGGATTTCTTCCTGGGTCATTCCCGGGAAGTAGAGGGATTCCGGTTCCTCTTCGGGCTCCGCGGGCTCGGCCGGGTCATCCATCGGGCCCGCCATCATGCCTTCGAGGAGTTCTTCGGGTGTGAAGATCATCTGGCGAAGGACCAGCGCCGCCTGGGCATAGCGTTCCTGTAATTCGTCATCGCTGGTGATGTTCACCCGCATCAGGGCGTTGAATTCGGGGCTGTGCTTGTCGTATGCCTCTACCAACGCCAAGGTGTATTCGTCGCGTTCCTCCTCGGTCAATTCTGAGAAGGTTTCGTCGACGGAATACACTCCGTTGACGTAATCGGAAACGAATTCGTGGTCGTCGAGGCGGGGAATCCATGCCTCGATGAATGCTTCGACGCTGGTGTCTGCCTCCGGTTCGGGGGGCAGGTCTGCGCCAGCTACACCGCCCAGGGCAGTGCCGCTCATGCAGAGCACGGCAACGATGGCAAACAGGCGTAGGGTCATTCGTCTGGGGACCGCGTTCATGGTTACTCCTCCTCCAGCCGGCTGGTCAAGGCAGCCACGGCCATCAGCGGCCCGTCGCCCATGGCGGGCTCGGTCGCGGGGGCGTCGGGGACGCTTACGGAGGCAGCCGTCGCCGCCGCCTCGTCAAGGACATCCCCAAGGCGGGTTGCTCCCGGGTCCACTGCATCGGGCAGCAGGTCGTCTCCGTTGAGATCCACGGCAAACAGGATTCCGAAGGCATCCTCGCCGCCCAGGGCCCCACGGCCCTGCACGCCCTGGCCGGTGATGAGAACCCGAACGGGCTCGTCATCGAGCGGCGTCGAGTCGGGCATGTAGATCACGCCCAGGCTGGTGGAGGCCGGGCGTCCGGCGATGAAGGCCTCTGCCTGGAAGACCACATCGTAGAACGACGCGTCCTCCATGCTCTTGGGGACATCGACGGCATCCGCCTCGACGGTGGCGTCGCGCGCGGCCGCTTCTGCATCGGCTGCCGCGGTCGTGGCCTGTGCCACGAGGGCAGCCACGAAGGCTTCCGGATCAGCAGCGATGGCATCCACCTGGGAGCTCAGCGCGTCCGTTTCGCCGGTGACGATGGCCAGCAGCGCCTCGGCGTCGGGTGCGCCGGGGGCTTCCGGTTCGGGAATCGGCGGAACGTCGGTGGTCGGCTCCGGCACAGGAGGCACGTCCGGGGCGCCGCGGGTCGGATTGGCAGCCGTCAGCATGACCTCATCCTCGGCTGCGGACACGGCGTCAAGGGCGTCGGCGTGGGCCTGCGCGATTTGCGTGGTGGGTCCGGCGACGAGGGGGTCCTCGTCGATGCGCACCTGGAAGGCGTTGGCCGCCGGTGCCACGGCGACGGCGTCTGCAAGTTGCCGCTGGGTCCGGCCCGGTTCTACCTGTGTCGGAATGAATCCAACCAGGTCCTCCGAGTCGAAGGGGCCAGCCCGGGCCATCATGGCGTACGACTTGGCGGGAACCAGGTACTGGATGCTGGCGCCGGGCGACACGACGGCGCCGGGCAACGCCTGGATGATGCGGCCGCCGTTGACGGTCTGGCGTGTTTCAACAATCGTCGAATCGAAGGACTGGTCGTAGGACCAGCCGCTGGACTCGGTCGTCGTCCGGCCGTTGTAGACGTGCTCCTGGTAGAAGTGGAACCAGCCAGCGTCGCGGGCCAGCAGCGCGGACGAGTAGTCGTCCGTAACGACGGTAACCCAGTCGGCCGACGAAACGGAGAACGGAATGGACACCGTGGTCAGTAGGTCGCCCTGCAGGCCCGTGTCATGGGTGGCCCGCTGGGCGAACAGCATGCTGGTCACGCCGTCCACGTCGTCGACGCGCAGGTTGCCTTCCATGGCCTCGGAGAAGCTAAGGTGGTATTCCCGCAGGTTGATGGAGCCGTAACTGGTTTCCTGGGCAAGCCGTTCGTAATAGACTGTCCAGAACTCGACGACGGATTCGACCTCGATGGCCGCTTGCGTCGAGGCGCTGTTGGTGATCAGCATGACCTGGTCCACGATGGTTTCGCGGTAGGTGGACAGGCTGACCAGGTGCGTGTCGTGGCGGAGGGTGCGGCTCTGGGTTCCCAGCAGATGCAGGGTGTCTGTGCTCTTGGCGGTCAACGCGGCCACGGCTGCGTCGGCCTCAGCGGCCAGGCACTCGGCGTCCGCCGGTGCTTCGGGAGCGTCGGGAGCCCCAGGCGCAGCGGGCGCCGAAGGATCGGGCGCATCGGGCACGTCGGGCACGCCAGGTGCCGGCACATCCGTGCCAGGTTCGTCAACGCACGATTCCCCGCTGGACGCGCTGGCCTGGCGCAGCATCACGGCCTCGGCCAGGATGGCGCGGGCCTGTGCCTGCTCTTCGCCCTCGGCGCCGGGGCCGGCCATGTAGGCCAGCAATTGCAGGCGCAGCAGATCTTCCGCCGGAATGGGCGTCTCGGCGCTGTTGGCATCGAGGAGAATCAGGGTTGCCGCGATTCCCGCGGGGGACGATGCCAGGATGCTGGCGCGGCCGGCGTCCTCCAGGGAAACGTCTCCCGTCAACACGCCCAGGTCCATCAGGTAGGACGGGAAGCTGAGGGGGACTGGAATCTCCACTTCCTCGCCCACATCGGGCGCGTCGGGCGCCTGAATCTGGGGAGCATCGGCGGCCGGCGTACCGACTGCGGGGCTCTCGATGGGGGTAGCTACAACATCGGCGCCGTTAACATCGATGGCGAAAGCCGCGGGGGCGCCGAGCCCGATGGCGGTGACACGCATCAGGACGGGGCGGCCCTTGGCCAAGTCGGCGTCGCGGGGGGCCAGGACGCCAATGCCTGCGCCGCCTTCGGACCAACTGTCCGTGCGGCTGGCCACGTAGGACGCAACGAGCCACGACGGGGACGATTCGAAGTCGAACTGCATGGACTCCACCAGCTCCTGGGCCGGCACGCCGTCGGGCGCGGCTGGCACCTCGGGTACCTCGGGTACCTCGGGTGCTTCGGGCACCTCGGGAACCGTGGGGTCCGGCACACCGGGCACATCCGGAATCGCGGGGACATCCGGTGCTGCGACCTCTGGGACCGTCGGCGCCGGGGTAGCGAGGACGTCGGCCAGAATTGCGTCGGCGTTGGCTTGCAGGGCCTCCACGGCAGAGGCGATCTCCATGGCGGCGCCATTGGCGTCTAGGGCAGCCTGGTCGCCCCGCAGCAGCAGATCATCTGTGAAGGGGTCGGCACCGAGGCGCAGCGTCAGGTCACTGAAGGCCGGTGTCGTGAACAAGGCGTCGCGGGCGCGTTCATCCTTGTAATCCACGCCGACCTGTTCCGGAAGTACCATCGTGACGGCCGTGCGGAAATCGAAGGCGTTGTCGCCGCGGGCCAGGGGATTCAGTTCGCCGGCGGGGAGCGCGAATTCGATGACTGCCGATCGCAGCAGGGTCACGTCGGGCCGTGCAATGCGGCGGAAGCCCGACTCCTCGGTCGCGGTGTGGAAGCTTGATTCCAGGACGTAGCCGCTGGAGAAGTTGGACGTGTCGCTGCCGGAATTGGCGAAGTGGTCGTTGACCACGGACCAGTAGCTGGCAAACCCGTGGGATTCGCTGTGGGCCACGCGGCGCTCGAAGTCTTGGATGGCCGAGAAGACCCACCAGTGGTCCACGAACGTGTAGGGCGTCAGCAGGGTGTACAGCGCCGCGGCCTCGATGTCGTCGGCCACGCCGGCGGTCTGGGCGAAGAGCCGGATGTCGAGTGCTGAGGTGAATTCCCAGCGCTCGAAGCTCTCGTGCAGCGTGTAGAGGTGGGTGAGCACCTCGTCGAAGTACTGGTGGCTGGATGCCGTGTCTTCGGTGTAGCGGTAGTAGTAGTCGTAGGCGAAGAACCAGGATGAGTAGGCGTAATAGTAGATGTCCAGTTCACTCTCGGACATGGACTCCTGCTTCAGCGCCCATTCGATGTGGGTGCTGTCAAACAAGCGGCTGCGCTCGATCGTCAGCACTTCATGGCGCAGTTCGCGGTGGTCGGCACCCACCAGTCGGGGCGCCGAGAAGGTGCGCGGGTTCACCAATTCCGCAGGGCTGGGCGCGTCGGGGGCATCCGGGGCATCGGGCCCCTCAGGTGCATCTGGCGCCTCAACGGACGGCAATCCAGCTACGGCGTCGTCTACGGGGTCGTGGCTGTCCATCGGGTACGAGACCTGGACGCGAAGCGCGAAGGCTTCCTCCACCAGCCGCGTGGCCTGGCGGCCGAAAGGCGTTCCGGGGGCGGTGGCGGCGGCGTCAAGGATGGCGCCTGCCTCCAAGGCATCCATCAGCGGCACGTCACCCTCAGCGGACATGGCGGTCATGGTTGCCGCCAGGCGTTCGGGGGTCATGCGGTCCAGTGCGCGGGTCTGGGCGTCGGCTCTTAGCTGATCAAGATCACCCAAGCCTACCCTGGCCGGCTCGGTGCCAGCGGGATAGGCCTGGCTCAAGGCCGAATCAAGCTCCCAGTCCATGGCCGGTGCCGGCAGGGACGGCGGGGCCGCGCCAACGGGCACAGCTGATCCGATCAGTAACAACAAAAACACAACGCTAGCAATTTTGCGATGCAAACACATTCCTCCTGGACGCGGAGGTTTAGCCATCGCTAGACTGGCGGCGTGCCGGTCCAACTCCGGTTAGCCGCAGCACTGCAAACGAAACCAACCAACCGCGTGTTTCCCGCACTGAATTATGACGATGCGCAAATACCTTTGCTCGGCGCCAACCCGGGCGGTGCGGCCCTGCTTGGTGTTTTATGACGGCCCTGCGGCCCTAAGCGGCGCGGGTGGCCGCTGGCCCTGCGGGCAAAGCACTTCTGGAGGAGCAGGCTGGCGGCGGCCGTGACCCTGTACCTGGTGCTGGCCGACGCCGAACTGGAGCTGGTGCCCGAGGCCGTCGCCGGGCACCCTGCCGTGCGCAAACATGCCCAAAGCCTGGGGCGCCGGCCCGGAGAAATCCTGCTGGACCGCAACTGGCACGCGGCGGCCACCGGCAAGCTGGAGGACGGAAAACGGCGGGGTCGGCCCGATATCGTTCAAATTTCGCTGTTGACGATTCTGGAGAGCCCACTGTGCAAGGCCGGTCACGTTGAGGTCGCCATTCACACGCGCGAGGGGGAACTCATCCGGGTGCGCCCCGACACGCGCCTGCCCCGCAGTGAGCAGCGCTTCCAGGGCCTTCTCGCCAAAGTGCTGCGTGAAGGGGCCACCCAGGACAAGGATCCGCTGCTCTGGTCGGAGGGCAAGAAGACCGTCGCCGATGTGCTGGAGGTTTTTGCCCGCGGTCCGGTTTTCCGCCT
>JBFIJP010000269.1:0-5937 GCA_041600695.1 Thermoplasmatota archaeon
ATGTGCCGCCGATGCCTGGCATGCCTGGGGCAACGCGGGGGCGTGTAACTAGGTTCTGGGGCGGGCGCTGGTGGCTGCGGGTGAACAGGGTGGGATGCCTTGGCCCACCGGACCGAGGCGCACCGGGGCCGGCGAACAGCCGAACACCCAGCCCGGATTTCCCTTAAGCATAATCTTAAGTGAGTTGGCTCCTTAGCCAATTAAGCAGATGGTTAAGCAATCCGGCGCGGGCCTCGACGACATCTTCCGCGCCATCGGCCACCCGGTTCGCCGCGCCATCGTCGAACGCCTGGCCCAAGGCCCCGCCACCGTCGGAGAACTGGCCGAACCCCACGCCATGAGCGCACCCGCCATCTCCCAGCACCTGCGCGTCCTCGAACGCGCCGGGCTCCTCGAACAGACCCGCGACGGCCGCGTGCGCCGCTGCACCCTCAATGCCAAGCCCCTGTCGGATGCCTTCACTTGGCTCGTTCGCTACCGCATCTTCTGGGAAGGCATCCTGGACCACATCCAGCAAGAAGTGGAGGAACCATGACCCAACAAACCACACCCACCATCGTCATCGAACGCCACATCAAGGCACCCGCCGAGAAAATCTACAAGGCCTTCCTCGACCCCGATGTTTTGGCCCGCTACCAGGCGCCCCCCGGCACCGAAGTGATCTACGAGAATTTCGTTGCAAAAGTCGGCCATTCTGGCTCCTACACCATGCAAATGGGCGAACGGGCCTCCCGATTCAACGTCACTTTCCTGGAACTAATCGAATTCACCAAGATCCGCCACACCTACGCCTTCGACATGGAAGGCCCCATGGGCATCCAAATGGAAATCTGCATCACGTTCAAGGAGGAAGGCGATACCACCCTGGTGCGCTTCGAGCAGTGGGGCCTCCCGGCGCCGATTCCGGTCGAGGGCGCCACCGCCGGCTGGGGAGGCATGATGGACCGGCTGAAGGTGCTGATGGAAGAATAGGCGGCGCGCGGGGGGGGGACCACCGCCGGGGCGAAAGCAGCCGCCGTGCCAACGCCTCCATGCCGCAAGCACGCGGAAATGCTGTTTAGGTTTGAAAGAGGCGCGCGGCCAAGCCGGGGCAGGAGCCTTCCGAGGCCTTCCAAAATCGTCAACGCGGCGGTCGGCGCCTATACATCCCTTCGCTTGTAACGGGCCTTGGGCCGGTTCGCCGACCCAGGTGAACCACATGCCACGCAAGATGATTGATTGCCGCGACAACCCGGACCAGAACATCTGCACGAGTCAGATCTCCTCCGATACCGAGGAGGAGCTGCTACAGGTTGCCCGCGACCACGCCCTTGGATTCCACGGCTACCCCGACCACCCCGACACGTGGGCTGCGGTCAAGGGAATGATCAAGGACGCCTGATCTCGGTCCAGGCCAGGCGCCGGGGCTGAGCAGCCCAGGCGCCCGGCACGGTGGCCCGCAACCGGGTGGGGTGGCGAAGGGCAACAACCGAGTCGGACCGGCTCCCCGGGAGGGGCAGCGCCGCAACGCCCATCTGTCCGGCGCCGATGCTAGCGCATGCTCCGAGTCGCTACCCTCCTGGCAGCCCTCCTCATCGCCGGGTGCGCCTCCCCCAGCAACCCAGTCGGCCACGTACCGCCCGCGGGGGACGGCGCCGCCGCCGTGGCGATGGCACTGTCGGCCACCAACTGCTTCGAGGCCGGCGGCCACAGCGTCCACCCGAAGTTCCTCAACCCCCTGCCCGCCCCGTGGCAACCCGCAGACATCATCGATGACGTGGGGGACCAACTGGTTTACTCTGAGATCCCCGACCCCATGAATCCCATTCCCCAGCGTGGCAACACCATGGGCAACTACCACGCTACCATCATCTGCGAGTCCTGGTCGGTGGACGGCGAGCCCCGCACGGACCGGCTTTTCGGCTTCGTCGGCATGAAGGTGGAGACGCCACCGTTTGGAGAACCGGGCCCCTCGCACGAATACCTAGTGACCGTCGTGGCCACCAACGACGAGGATGTGGCAGCCACGCTGGCGGCCGGGGGCATCCACCCCATGATCGCATCAGCCACCGTGGACGGCCGGTCCAGCGGGGCAGGCGACCTGTTGGACATCCACATGGAGACGGACCACAACGGCATGTACGACTCCGTCTTCCAGCGCACCGACCTGGGAGACCTGCACGCGCCCTGGGTACGGCTCTGGTTCCAGCACGAAAACGAAAACGGAACCTTCTCGCCCGTGGCGCTGGACATGCACTCCACCGGCGGCATCCACTTCGGCGCCGAAGGGCAGGGATACTTCTCCCACTCGGGCACCGACCACCACTGGCCACTGCCTGGAGCCTACGGCCACACCGCCGCCCTGGGCTACGACGGCTTCGACCGCACCTGGTCCTGGGGCCCGGCGCCGCTCGTGTTTCTGACCGATGCGTACGTGCACTGAGCGGGCGGAGCGCACTGCTACCGGCAGGGCCAAGCCCCTGGCCAAGGCCGTGGACGCCAAGTCCGCCACGGCCAAAAACCAGGGGCGCGCTGCCGCCGCATGCCCGGCAAGCCGGAGTCCGCGTCCAGCCTGATCGACGCGAGGATCGAAGCGCTCGCCGATTGGCGTGGGGATGTGCTGGCCCGGCTGCGGCGCCTCATTCACGAGGCCGACCCGGACATCGAGGAGGACGTCAAGTGGCGCAAGCCGTCCAATCCCCAGGGCGTGCCGGTTTGGTCCCACCACGGCATCATCTGCACCGGCGAGGTCTACAAGGACAAGGTCAAACTGACGTTCATGAAAGGCGCCTCCGTCGACGACCCCGCGGGTATCTTCAACGCCAGCCTCGAAGGTAACGCCAGACGGGCCATCGACATCCACCAGGACGACGCCATCGATGAACCAGCCTTCATGGCCCTGGTGCGCGCGGCCGTGGCCGCCAATGCGCCGTAACCCCTGGATTGGATGGCCGGCCCCCAACGATTTGCCCATGTCCAAGATCACGGCGCGCGTAGTAGGGGTTGAGGAACATGATCCGCCTACTGACGCTTGCCTCCCTCCTGCTCATCTCGGCTCTCGCCGTCAACGCCCAGGCCGCCGAGTGCGACGCCGAAGGCGACCCCGAAACCTGCAACGAACCCACCAGTTGCGGCCCCGAATACGGCACCGAAGCCCAATGCCTCCACTCGGACGTGCCTACCGCCCCGTGTGATGGCGAAGTCTGCACCTACGGCGACGAGTCGTGCATCTGGTGCTCCGGCCCCATCCTTGACGACGAAGCGCCCGCCACGCCCACGCGCGACAACTGCGAGAACTGCCGCATCCTGCACGGGGACGAGCCCCAGTCCAAGGGCGCCCCCGGCAGCGGCCTCTTCGCCGGCCTGGCCGCCGTGGCCGCTGCCCTGATCGCCCGCCGCAAGTAGATGCACAACCCCCAGCCGCTCGACCCCCTTCTTCCCCCCTCCTCACGTTCTCCCAGCCCCGGCGACCAGGCCGGTTTGACCACAGCGATAAGCACCGACGCTCATCAAGGCACATGGCCGGCGCCAGGGCAACCCCCAAGGCCGCCCCCAAGCCCAAACTCCTGTCGGGCGGCAACCCCCAGATTCCCAAAGCCGACGGCGACGCCCCCGTCCAGGCATACATTCAAGCCATGCCGGACTGGAAACGAGACATCGGGCGGCGCCTCGACGCGCTGATTACGCGCACCGTCCCCGAAGTCCAGAAGGCCGTCCGCTGGAATTCGCCCTTCTACGGCATCGAAGGAAAGGGCTGGTTTCTCAGCTACCACTGTTTTACGAATTACGTCAAAATAACCTTCTTTCGAGGCCAATCGCTTCAGCCGGTTCCGCCAGTCGAATCCAAGGACCCTGATGCGCGGTACTTGCACGTCCCCGAGGAAGGATTTGACGAGGCGCAATTTGTTGACTGGGTTAGGCAGGCGTCGAGCATTGAGGGGTGGGAGGGGTTTTAGGCCCCGACCCAGAAGGGGTTTCTCCGGGCCAGATCGGTAGCCCCGCCGGTCGCCTAGCCTTGGACCTCGGCCAGCATGTGGTCAATGACGTGCATATGCTCGACCTGCGGGCTGAACATGATCAGTTCGGCGTCTTCCTGGACACTGATGTTGTGGCCAGGGGGCCAATAGAACAGATCGTTCGTGGAGGCGGTTTCCGTGGCCCCCGTTGCATCCGTCGCCGTCACCCGGCCACTCAGGACATACCCCCAATGCGGGCACTGGCACGCATCGCCCTCCAAGCCAACGAACAAGGGAGTCGTGTCAACGCCAGCTGCCAGACTGAAGTATTCACCACTCATCTTGCCGAACGCGCCGGCATCGCCAAAATCCTTCTGCAGGCGCATCGTCGCTCCGGGGATCGCCATCTGCACTTCCACATCTTCCTTCGCCAGTCGCATAGGGCACGCACTGATGCAGAATTGTGGATAAGGCTATGGCTAGGGACATTTGTGATTCCGAAAACAAAGAGGGTGGCCCTGTGGCCTCCTACGGCGTTGGCGTGGCCAGCGGCCCAAGCGCCGCAGCCGCAGCCGGCAGCGGGTTGGACGGACCCGGATGCGCGAGACAAACATGAAGCAGGTGTTGACCACGAGCATCTTGGGGCACGGGCCCCGCAGGCTGCGTGGCTGGTCGGGTGGGGGTTTGGGGATGGTCGCCCGCAACGTCGCCAAGCGACGCCACCCATGCAAGCCGGCTCCAGAATCAGCTCAATTCGGATTCCACTCGGGGAGCCCCGTGTTCTCCAGGAGATTGTCTACGATCTTCTGGCTGTGCATCCGGATGGCCGAGGCGCGAATGCCTAGGCGGTCAGCACTGGGCCCAAAGAGCCGAACCAAATCGCGCCGAATGAGTGGGTCATCGTGGCCGAGGCAAGCTTCGATGTGTGCCTCGTACCGATCTCCCAGTTCGCCGTCGAGCCGAACGATACGGTTCGATTTCTGGCTGTTGGGGCTGCGGTTGGCCGGAGCGAGATTCCAGAACGATTGCACAGGGAACCTGCTCCACGGTATCACATGATCCAGGGCCCATGCTGGCTTGAGTGTTGATCCAGAAATCCAGCATTTGTCGAGGCCAAAACGCCCGTAGACCCGCCGGTATCGACCCATGGTCGCCGTATCCCGATCCAGCGACGGCTCCTCCATGCGGGGCAGAATGGGGCCGACGCCGTCGTTTTCGGGAATCGTTTCGCAGAGCTGCGCCCATCGGCCTACGAGAGCGGCGCGCACACAATAACGGAGCGGCGCCAGGCCTTCGTACAATTGGGCGGGCACCCAGAGCACCGTCGGGTCGTCGGCCAGCAAGTCCTCAACCGTGGCAGCCTGGCGAATCCAGTTCCCCTGTTGTGTTGACATGGCCTCTCGGCGTGCCGCCTCATATTCATCCAATCCGGCCGTACGCAGCCCGAAAAGCTCGAGCCTTGCCCCGCTGACGTTGTGGAGGTACTGCATCGGTTGATCGAGTAGCAGCCTCCGGACTTGAGCGACGAGGCGGGATACGGCCGGGGTGCCCTTTCCAATTGCCAGAAGGTTGTCCTTCACCGAAGCCCAATGGGCGTCTCGCGATGGTGCTACGGCGGTGATTCGCGCCGTTTCATCGGCGGCCCTCTGGAACTCGGCGAACGCTTTGAGCAACTGGGATCCTCCGCGTCCGCCAACAGTCTGCCGAATCGGTCGGTCGTGGACAAGGAGGGGCCAGTAGTAGTCGATGAACCGAATGGCGAGCCAGGAAATGGGAATGCGTTGTCCACCCTGGCGCGTGGGGTGCTCGATGACCCAGTCGTTGATGGCTCGCAGCAAGGCGAGCTTGTAGGTGGAGGCCTTCTTGCCCTCCTCCAGAATGGCCTCGATGGCTTGGAGTGGGTTAGCGCTCACGCGGGGACATCGCGAGATCCTTGTTTGGGTTTCTGGAGATGGAAGAGCAGCCCAAGTGCACGGTTCGGATTTCGCGGCGAGGCGAGCGC
>JBFIJP010000270.1:0-5897 GCA_041600695.1 Thermoplasmatota archaeon
ACGCCAGCAACGCCAGCGGCGTCTGCTCGTCGTACAACGGCGACTCCTCTGGAAGGTAGCCCAGGCGGGCCCGTACGTGCGGCCGCGTGGTCGGCTCTCCATCCAGCAGGACCGACCCCGCGGAGGGCTCCACCAGCCCGGCGAGCATCTTGATCGTCGTCGACTTGCCCGCCCCGTTGTGACCGACCAGACCCAGCACACGGCCAGGCTTCAATTCAAGATCAACGCCACGCAGCACCTCCACCCCCCGGTAGGACTTGCCCAGGCCGCGCGCAACGAGCATCCACATGCATTCCGCCAGCGGGACTCATAAGGAGGCGGAGCGGGGCGGGGCCCACGGGGCCCCAGTTGGGCGAGGCCCCACCGAGGCAACAGTACGCGGGCGAACCATCGGCGCCGCCCAGCGGACCTCAATTGGGCCATCCTGCATCACGCGGGACAAGCCCTATTCGCGTGTTGTTCGTTGACGCCATATGAAAATGATGGCGGCCAGCCTTTTCCTCCTCCTGGCAGCCACGGCCGCCTCCGGGTGCCTGCAGCGGGACGGAGCCGGCCGAGCGGCGCACGACATGCTTGTCTTCGATCCAGACGACCCCCGCGTGCCACAGGCCTACCAGACGGCCCGTGGGGCAGCCTTTGCGCCATCAGCCCTCCCGTTTCCCCTGTTTTCCGAGCCGGTGAATATCACCCTGGAGCACGGCTTCCTGGAGGCCAGCCTGGCGATCTCGCCGGTCGATGATACGCAAATGCTTGTCTGCACGCCGTCGGGCCTGGGCTCCGGTTTGCCCTCAACCAGTGTGGGCCACCCCGGTTCCCATTTCTACCACTCCCGCAACGGCGGGACCACATGGGTACCGCTGAACGTCGAGACAAACCTCGACGCGCGCCGAGCCACGGCAGAAGGAGGCGATTGCGATGTGGCCTTCGATGCCGCAGGCACCCTCTACGTGGCGGACCTCTGGGGCGGTTCGATTGCCTTCGCAGCCAGCCGCGATGGTGGTTCCACATGGACCCACGGAACGCCCCTGGCCGGGCTGCCGCCACCGGCGGATCGGCCCTGGCTTGCGGGCGGCAGCCCGGGCCAGATTCACCTCACCTACCAGGACATCCAGCTCTACATGCCGGGAGTGATCTGGCATACCCGATCCGACGACTTCGGCGAGTCGTGGAGCGACCCCCAGCCCATCACGACGGCCGCCGCCAGTGGCGCATTCACCTGGAACGGCAACCTCGTGGTCGCGGCCGATTCACTGGAACTGTACACGGTCTATACGCGCCGCGCCGCGCCGCTGGGCGAAGTGCCGGGGCGGGGCGGCCAGGAGGTGTGGATCACGACTAGCACCGACGGCGGGCAGCAGTGGCAGGAGCACCTGGTAAGCCAGCGGCCAGGTGCCGCCAGCTTCCTCTATCCAGGCATCGCCCGCGACATGGGCGGGGGCCTGCACATCGTTTTTGCCCAAAACCACGGCCCCGGACGGCCAATTTTCCATGCCTTTTCGGGCGACGGAGGGAAAACCTGGAGCGAACCGGCAATCATGGTCGCAGGTGTGCGGGCGTTTGCCCCGTGGGTCGCGGCAGGCCTGCCCGGACAGGCAGTGGTGATGTTCATGGCCTTCTCGCCCCCAGGGGCAACCGCGCGGGACGATTCCGCTTGGTTTCTCCACTGGGCCCGGGTCACAGGCGCGCAGGAAGCGCCGACCTACGAAGCAGGCACCACGACCCGCCAGCCCATGCATGTGGGCAGCGGGGAGGAGGCCGAATACAACCAAATTGACCTGGATTCGGCGGGGATGGCCCGTCTGGGAGCGGCCGTTCCCTACGATGCAACCGGGGCTGGCCGATGGCGCGTTGTCTACATGGAACAGGCACTGGGCCCGCCAACTTAGGCACGGCACTCGGCGTTGACGCCACATAGGGTGTTAGATGGAGCCATCTTGGAGCGATTTGCAGCCATTTGGCTGCGTTTCGAACCAGGCGGTATCTATCTATTTTTATCTCCTATGGCAATCCTACCCTTGTCGCTCCGACAACGGCGGCGCCCACTCCTTGCACGACGGGGATTCCACCCATCGGCAGCGACCCACCACATCGAAAAACAACCGAGGAATAACCATGAAAACACCAATGTTGCTTACCCTTGCCACGGCCGTGTTGTGTGGCCTCGCCTTGGCCCCGACGGGCCAGGCGGGAGCGCTCCAAACCGCTGCCGGGCTTACCGACGCCCTCCCGGACCCGAATGCTGGAGCAACCCTAACCGCGGCCGGCTCCGCCGCTGCCGATCAGCTATCGTCCGCAGACGGCTGGGTGCCAGACCCCTTCGCAGGATTGGCTATCCCCAACCCTGTGCAACCATCCTGCGGCCCGAATGGCCTACTGAGCCAGATCGGGCGCTGTGCCGAGGCTGCCATCGCGCTCGCAGGCCAGGGAGCCGACACGGCCCTCGAGGCGGCGGGCGAGGTGGCCGACACGGCGGGCAGCGCGGGCAGCGCGACCACCAAGTCCGTCATTTCGACTGCACAGGACGGTGTCACCACGGCCACGGCCGAGGGTCAGCAAACCCTTGGAGAAGTTCAAGCCACGGCCAATTGGGCATTCGGAACCGCCAAGGCCGTCGCCGAGAGCGCCATCACGACGGCCAGCGACGCCGTCGGCACCGCGGGGGCGGCCGCCCACGATGCACTAGGCGAGCTCGAGGAACGGCTGGTTTAGCCAATACGCGCCAACTCTTCTTCCCCCTCCCCCACCGTTGCACAGGCGCTACCGGCAAAGCCTCGCGCCCAATGGCCCACCCATGAAGCTGGTCATCGCGCTCGCCGCCATGCTTGTTCTCGTAACGCTCCCCGCCGTCCACGCCGGACCCCTCGACGAACCTGAAGCCAAGGTCGGCCCCTGCCACATCCTCGTCAAGCCCCTCGCCCGCTTCGGCCCCCAAGTGCACGGCTCCTGCTACGAACCGATCGGTCCCTGCACCATCTACATCGGGCCCGGCCGCGTCGACGAGCCCAGCATGAGGCAGGATTGCGTATGAGCCTGACATCGTCCGGCCAGAACCAGAAAATTCGTCGCTGACCAGCATCGAGCCCCTCAAGGTTTCCGCTGGCGATACGGCGCGGCAATTGCGCCATCCCGACAACCCAAGTGTTTCAAACGCAACCGGACGGAAGCCACATGCTTTTCCCCTCGGAAGGGGCTTTCACATCACCGCGACCGAGCGCCAAGGCGCCCTCGACGTGGCACACAAATTGAGGTGAAACCATGCATCCATCCAATTGGGTAGTACTAGCAGCAGCCGGCGTTCTGATCGGAGCCACGGCGGTTCCCGCCGTGGTCGGACAAGAGCAAGCGCCATTTCTCGTACCCCATCTCCCGTGTGCGGCCATTCCAAGCGAGCACGATTTCGACGACGACAGTGCTCTTGCAATCACATTCGAAACAACACAAGGCGGCGCCACCAATGTTTGCGTAATAGCCAACGATGGGCTCACCCTGCTGAATACGCTGGTTAGGGAACTGTACGAAGTGGTAGATCCAGTCGTTGAGAAGATCCAAGCCGCCGTCGATGCTGCCGTGGAGGGTGCTATCGCCGTGCTCATGCGGTTGGCCGGACTCGCGCTCTGGCTCCTCGACCAGATCGACAAGCACATCGACGATGCGCTCGGAAGGGCGGAGCAGGTGCGCCAGATCATTGTCGACCTCGCCAACCTCATCCTCGACGCGGCACAAGCCGCGGTCGGCGAAGTCATCCTCGCCGCCAGACACCACCTCGAAGCAACCCTAGATACCGCGTCCGGCCTCGTGGCCCCGACATGCGGCGCGGTGGGAATATCGAGTCAATGCACCACAGCAACCAATGCGGAACTTCCCCCTGTTTCGGCACCGGACTTGAATGTTGAACGCGATACAGGATCGTATCAGGGGGACCCCATCATTCAGCTTGACCGCGAAACGCTCCTGGAATCCTTGGGACCGCGCCTGCAATCACTCTACCTGAACACGGAGGAAGAGGTAGCATGGTGAATTACAGCGGGGAATTGATGTCCGTTCACCGCTAGGGCCCAAAGCTACCCCACCGGCACCACGGGCGCACCTTGAGCATCGGGCGCGTCGCGCAGCTCAGCCGCCATGACATCGGCCTGTTCCTGCAGTTCTTCGTGGCCGCCGAAGCGCAGACTGATGATCTTCTTCACCGCTTTTGCCAACTCCTCATGCACAGCCTGCCGGATCTCCGGGGAAGCGTGCTCCACGTTGTCCTGCAAGTGATCGGCGAGGTAGGTCCATTGCTGGTTTGCTTCCCTCCGCGAGGCCGCCTGGTACACGATGGCCGTGGCAAACATCTCACTGTAAACCAGCCGCGTATCCGCCGGGTCGTCCGACCGTACACCGCCCTGCCGGGCCATGATGATGAAAGCGGTGGCCGATGCTACAAGGACGCCGGCCACCAATTTGCCAACATGGGGAAACGCAGCGCACGCGCCGGGCCCGTCGCTGCAAGCTTTCCAGTTGGAAACCAAGCCCCAGCCGGCCAGTGCCGCGGCCAGCACCATCACGGCAGCCAGAACCCAGAAGGCGGGCGATTCGCCTGCGCCGGATCTCATCCGGCCACCTCAGCGGCCCGCATCCGGCGGTGGCTCAAGTCCTGCAGTGCCTGGTCCTGGGCGGGCGACACCTCGAAATTGGTCCCCAGCGCCATGCGGAAGATCAGGTGGTCCGCGAAGTCGGGGTGGACGGCGAGGTCCGCCGCGGGAATGTGCCGCTCAAGCCGAACATCATAGCGCACCGGGACGCCGATGCCCCACTCGCCGTAGTCACGGACGGGCCCCACGATGGTCCCCCAGCCATAGATGCCCCGCTGTTCGGGATCGCCGGCGCGCCAGAAATAGACGCGATCCCCCGGCTCCATCTCACCGGCGTACCGGGAAGCCCGCCAAACCTCCGTGTCGCCTGCAACGAGCTTGACGGCGATATCGTACCTGCGTGGAACCCCCTGAAACAGCCAGGAAGACATAGAATCAACAGCCCATGGACTCGACCCACCAAAAAATTTGCGCCGCTTCGAAGGCAGAGCTCCAAGCCGGGACCCCGCAAGGGCCGCGGCGCACCAGAACACCTGGACCCCCAACATCTTGGGATCGGGCAGCCCACATCGGAATGTGCAAACGGCCGCCGGGAATCACAGAATACGGATGTTTGCTACACGAAATCACGCAAAAACATTACAAACCGACCCCACCGCGGCTAGCCCCCCACCCAACGGCAAGCGTGGCAGCGGCAGTATGCGGGGTTCCTAGTAGAGGCGACGGAACCTTTTAACCCTAGAACGACCATTTATTCCGTAGCCTTGTGGGCAGGTAGCTCAGCCCTGGGAGAGCGCGAGGCTGAAGACTTCGGTGTCCTGGGTTCAAATCCCAGTCTGCCCATTGCATGCAGCCTTCACCATCCACCCTTCAGCACGATCAGGACCCGCAATCCTCCCCCGTGGAATCCAACGATTCCCAGGTGCCCCGGCCATCGTCCAATCTGGAAGCTTCCAAGAAGGTGCGTACCGGAAAACGCGTTCTGGAGAATCTGACCAGACGGGATTTCTCCAACGACCTTCATGTCATCATCGGCGGAACGGGAGCCGTCGGCGGGACCACAGCCCTCTGGCTGATCCGGTTCTACGATTCCGCCCTGCGGCAACTGGATCACGCGCCGGCTGAAATGCCCACGATTCTCATTACTGGCAAAACCCGGCAAGAGATTCGCTCCTTCACGAGGCGGCTTTTTGATTGGTGTCAACTCGAGTACGGAGCCGACGCAAAACCCGAGAAGATTGCCGGCATTGGCTACCGGTTGCCCAACGGCATACGAATCGAATTTGTAACGCTCTCCGTCAGCCCAAATCTGAGCGGAATTAC
>JBFIJP010000271.1:0-5888 GCA_041600695.1 Thermoplasmatota archaeon
ACTCGCCCATCAAATTGTATTACGCCGAATGGCCGCCATCGAAAGGCCGTGCCTCGCCCCCAGCGCCAGTGGCCGCCCGCGCGCGGCTGTATGCCTACGACCACACCGGAGGCTCGAGTTGTAGGCGCGACCGGATCCTCGACCCCTCTCAAGGAGACCACCCGACCTGACCGCGATCCATGAAACCAATGCGGTCAGGACCACTCAAGATAAGGGTCCCGCAACGTTACCGACCTATCGGCCAACCAATGGACTAGTGTGATTAAATGCTTCTGGCACCCTTCACTCTCAGATGACCCTGGCCGGAAAGATCCCCCCCTGCTCGTCGCCGCAGTGATGGCCGGCATCAGCATGCCTCCAGCGGCTTCAGCCCATCATGTCAGCTATGACGTTCAATTGCTCGCTGATGCAGCACACACGTACATCGTCGGCGCATGGCAGGAGATAGGAGGCGACATCTGTGACCATGCCCCTTTCGCGCCAGTGATTTGTTATTGTGTGGCCGGGGGCCGAGGCGTCTATCACCGAGGTGACGAACACAACGGGAACTACGACGCAGATTGGACCGGAGCAAGCATATGGTTCACACTATGGATTCCGTTGCTCGGCGTCGGCAATGCATACGGTGTGAACGGCATCGGGATTGAGGTCAGCGAATGCTGAAGCCCACATTCCTTCCTTTCGCGATCCTGGTCGCCCTCCTGCTGCCTGCTTGCCTGGATTCACCACCAGCCGCACAAGACGGAAGCGAGGCACCGGCCGGTTCTGGAGAGACGCCACCGCCGGACGCGAGGAATTCGCCGCGTCCACCCCAGCCCACGAATCGAAGCGCCCAAGCGGGCTCGTCGAGCCTATTCAGTTTGGCCCTCAATGAATGCGAATCTTTCCATAGTGCATTCCGGATGCCGAGCGCCTTGAACCCGGGCTCGTCACCGGATGGCTGGGCCAACGACCGACCAGCAGTCGAATCCGCAATCCTGTATTGGCTGTACAGCTGTGAACGCCTCGGGCTAGGTCAGGTTGAACGCGGGCCTGCCTCCATCCTGATCGAGTCCCACACCAATTACAACACCCGCAATAACTGCACTAATGTCGATGGGGCCAGGCTCGGCTCGGTAGGCCACCATGTCTATTCAAACGACCCATTCATCGTTGAATACCTCGACCAGACGCTGGGCATTCCAGCCACACATGCTGAAGTCAGCCGCGAAGGGGATGTCACGGGGCCGGCTGAAAGCGCTTCCGTCTCGTGGAGCGTTGGTTCCAGCCCGGTCAACCAAATGACGTTCAGGAAAAGCACTGATGAATTCAATGGCGAAACCGAGTCCATTGACCTAGTTGCCTTCGTCGGCGATGGGGTTGCCCGAATTCGCGTGGATGTCACGAAACAGCCGCGTTCGCTACAGGTCAACCAAGGTGAAGGAGCCTTCTATCCTCCCATGTTGATTGCTCAGCTCAACGAAGGACCAACCATGGCACTCCAGAACTGGTACCCCACGCTTCACGGGGCGGTTCACTTCGATTTGTTCGAGGACGCATTATGCGAACAATTGTCCTACTCTACGCTCTAGCGGCCCTAGCTCCCGGTGCGGCCTCCACCGACGCCGCGACCCTGATGGAATTCGGCGAACCCGCCTCTCTTGACTACGAGCAACTGGGCGCCGTGGGGTCATGGGCTTTCTTCGTCGGTTCTGATTCCCGCCAATCGGTGTTCACGCTGACGCTGGACGGGTCGGCCAGCGGGCGAATCGAACGCGTGGACCAGCTCTTCGTCAATCGTGACACCGTCGTCGAACGGTTTCCAGTTGAAATCCCGGTGCTCGACAATCCCCGCCAGGAAACCGATGCTCGCTCGGTGACGATTCATCTCGATTCGGCGCGCTCGGCCATTTTCGTCGAAGGAGCAATCCGGGCCACGAGTACCCACGGAAACGCCACCGCCTCGGGCGTCGACCACCTCTGCCTCGTGCAAATGACCGGAGGCGAAGCACAAGATCGCCTTGCGCACGGCAGCCTCTGTCCCGCCAACGGAGATCTTGGCCTTCTCGTCAAGCCCGGACGCCACGCTGAGGGACATTTGGCAGCATCGCGGATCGACGCCATTTGGCTGTACAACGTCACCGTGGCCTGCGAGGGCGGATCGACTTGCATCACAGGCGGCGGATTCAGCCGCGAGCGCGTGGCGGCTGATGGTTCAACGTGGATCGAACTGCGCCGCCAGGAATATTCCATGTTGGACTCCGGCCTGGGTGACCTTAGCGCGACCGGCAGCTACGACCGGCTGTTCATCGGCGGCGAGCGCCTTGACCTCAGCGTCCGCGGTAATGCCCGGTTACCGTTGGCAACAGGCGGGGCCTGCGGAACCGCTTGCTTCGCGGCCGACGACCAGACCTTCCGGGCGGCCGGCGAGCTGGAACTGGCCAATCTGCGCATGCACCCTGATGCTGGCAGCCGCATGACAGCCGAGGTAACAGGCGACTTCGCAACCGTGCAATTGGACAACGCAATCTTGGGCCTCGGCGCCGTAGCCGAAGTTGGCGCCGTGCTTGGGTTGACAGCCGCCCTAGCGCTTGCAGCCAAACTCATCGGTCTCGCCTTGTCGGCCAAGCGTGCGGACCCACTCCATCACCCCAACCGCCGCAAGTTGCACGACGCCATTCTGGCGAACCCCGGGGCAACCTTCCGGGAGTTGCTCCGCCACACGGGCTTGCCTGCCGGCACGGCACGGCACCACTTGCAGGTCCTCAAACAGGTCGCCACCATCCAAGAGCACCCACACGGGGCGACGCTACGCTACTTCGAGAACCACGGCCGCTTCGATCACTCGTGGAATACCGTGGTCCTGCTACGGGAACCGGACCTGAAGCGCCTGCACGACTGGCTCATGGAGCACCCGGCATCGCACCAGAAGGAAGTGGTGGAGGCCACCTCCGCTTGGGGCTGGAGCCGCAGCACCACTCAGCACCGGCTCAAGCGACTCGCCGCCGAGGGCCTCGTGGATGTGCGCCAACACGGGCGGCGGTACTCCTACCAAGCGCGCGCCCAGGCTCCTGTGCCTGAAGCGTCCTACGCCTCAATCGTCTGAATCGACTGGTCGTCCGCCATGACCTTCGCGGCGGCCTTCTCGCGCTGCTGGGCGACCTTCGTGGCTAGGCTGGAGTCACCCATGGCGAGGATCTGGGCCGCCAGGAACGCAGCGTTGTCGCCGCGGTCCACGCCCACTGTCGCGACGGGAATTCCGGGGGGCATCTGAACGATCGAAAGGAGGCTGTCAAAGGGCACCTTGCCACCGACGGGGACACCAATCACGGGCTTAGTGGTCATGGCAGCGATCACGCCGGGCAGAGCGGCAGCGACGCCAGCCATCCCGATGAAGACCTTGGCGCCACGGTTCTTGACGAGATCCTCGACGTACGCGGGCGTCCGGTGGGCGCTGGCAACGTGCATCTCGTACGAGATACCGAATTCCTTGAGGACCTTCACGGCCTTCTCGCCAATGGCTAGGTCCGACTTGCTGCCCATCAGAATCATCACATCTGCCATGGGGGCGGCGACGTGAAGTCATATAAAAAAGGATAGGGCGTCGTGAGGGTCGCGCCCGAGGTCCGGCTAGGCGCCGAATCTCGCGAGCTTTGTGCAAAACTCGATAGAAAGGCCTTCAAGACTTCAGCACTGGCCTGCCGCATGTCCGGGTTGAAGACTGGCGGGTCTGCCGGCGCTCTGAAACCATCAAGTGCTGTCGAGCATTGGGTAGGCAAGGTGGACCGCGAGTCCGGTGCCACTTATCCCCTGGTCGGCCACTTGGAGGACTGCGCTGCGGTGGCTGGGGTGTTGGCGCCAGGGCACCCGGTTACGGCCGCGTTGGTGGCTGCGTGGGGCGTGCCTGCGGAAGACGCCCAAGACCTACTCGTCTTCTTGGCTGCCATCCACGATTTGGGCAAGTTCAGTGACAAGAACGGATTCCAGCAGCAGTGCCAGGCGTGGCTGCAGGGGCGCCGGGCACGCGGCTCTAGGCACCACACTGAACTGGGCCAACTGCTCGTCAGTGAGGGGCAGGGGCAGCTGGCGAATCGTCTTGGCGTGGAAGACCCATTTTACGCGCTCAGATTCCTCGTGGCCTCACTAGCACACCACGGCCTAGCGGTTCCGATCGAACGGGGCTTCGTTGATCGCCACTTCAGCGGCGCGACGCAGGGGGCCGCGTGGGCTTGGTTTGAGCGTTGCCTGGAGAGGTATCCCGGCGCCCGACGGCTTCTGGCTGCCATCGCCGACGACGAGATCGAACCAGCCGAGATGTCATGGGGAATCGCAGGATTTGTGGTCTTGTCCGACTGGTTATCGAGCAATCGCGATTTCTTCCCCTTCCAATCCATTCGCGATCCTAAACAGGCAGAGGACGCGGCGGCTAAGGCCGGCGTCCGGCCACCACAGTTGGCGGAACCGGGAGCCTCTATCTTGGAATTCGCTGAGCTGCGCCCTTTGCAATCCGCCGTTGCTGCCGTGTTCCTTGGCAAGGCGCCCGGGACCTTCATCCTCGAAGCAGAGACCGGCTCGGGCAAGACGGAGGCGGCCATTCTGTTGGCGAGGCGGCTGCTCGAACGCGGTGCTTCCGGCATCTACTGGGCACTCCCGACGCAGGCCACGAGCGACGCCATGCACGAGCGCATGACGACGTACGCGACTCGCCTTTTCCCGGACATGCCTTTGGAAGATGTTGTCTTGGCCCACGGCGGTCGGCCTCATCCCGAGTCGACCAGCCCGGGAGGCACCGATTGCGCGAGCAACCGAGCAGGAGCGTGGCTCGCGGATGGTTTGAAGCGGGCGCTGCTGTCGCCGTTCGCCGTTGGCACCATCGACCAAGCGCTCTTGGCAGCGCTGCCGGTCAAGCACCAATGTCTGCGCCTGGCGGGCCTGGCTGGGAAGGTTCTCGTGGTGGACGAGGTGCACGCCTACGACAACTACGAGCTCCGGCTGCTGGAACGGCTGCTGGAAATCCACCATCTTCAAGGCGGCCACGCGATCTTGCTCAGCGCTACCTTGCCGTCGGGCTTGCGGGAGCGGTTGCTAGGGGGGCCGATCGAGGGGGCAGCCTACCCGCTCATCAGTTGGAGGCACGAGTCACGAGGCGCGCTGCCAGTGGCCGACGAGCTATCCAAGCCCAAGCGAATGCACATGGTTCACGGAGAAGACCAAGTCGCCGCGCTCATCGAGCAGGCGGCACCTGGCCAATGCGTCGCCTGGATTCGTAACTCGGTGGCCGAAACGGCGGCCGCCGCCGACCTGCTGCGCGAACGGGGCCTGGACCCCATTCTGTTCCATTCTCGCTTCACGCGCCATGATCGCCGCCAGATTGAGGAGCGCGTGGCGCGGGCAGGAGGCGCGGAGCGACCACCCATGATCGTGGTCGCCACGCAGGTCCTCGAACAATCTCTGGATGTTGACTTCGATGTCATCGTGACGGACCTATGCCCGATGGACCTGATCGTGCAACGCATGGGGCGTCTGCACCGGCATCGGCGCAACGCTGCCGGCCGGAAGCACGGCGGCCCTGACGAACGAGGCGAAGCGATCCTGTACGTCCACGTCCCTGAAGGGCCGCCGCGCCAGGCCCTGTTTTCCGGTTGGTCTCCAGCCACGGCCTACATCTACAACGACCACGGCCTTCTTTGGCGCACTTTGGAGGCCATTCGCGCAAGACCCGCCGTTGAGTCGCTGGACGACATCCGGCGCCTGGTAGAGGACGTCTATTCCAGCACGGATGCGCCCCAGTGCTTCGAGACCAGCAGCGCCAAAGCGCGGGCGGAAGCCGAGGCGCGAGGCCAAATCGGTGGCACCAACGCAATCGATTGGCAGGACGGGTACTGGAGTCTTATCCAGGCGGCTGCGCC
>JBFIJP010000272.1:0-5878 GCA_041600695.1 Thermoplasmatota archaeon
GACCTAGAGATGCTGCGCGAGATCGGGTACTGCTCGGGCATCGAGAACTACAGCCAACCCCTGACGGGCCGATCCCGCGGCGACCCCGGCGCGTGCCTGTTGGACTACTTCCCCGAGGATTTCCTGATGATCATCGACGAATCGCACGTGTCGATCCCCCAGGTCCGGGGCATGTACAACGGCGATCGGATGCGCAAGGAGACCCTGATCAACTTCGGTTTCCGCCTCCCCAGCGCCCTCGACAACCGTCCCCTGAAGTTCCCCGAGTTCGAACGCAAGCTCAAGCAGGTCGTCTGCACCAGCGCCACGCCTGGCGACTACGAGCGCGAGCACAGCCCCAAGATCATCGAAGCCATCGTGCGGCCGACGGGCCTCATCGACCCCGAGATCGAGGTGCGGCCCATCGACGGCCAAGTGGACGACTTGTACGGCGAGATCCTGAAGACTGCCAAGCGCGGCGAGCGGGTTCTCATCACGACTCTGACCAAGCGCATGGCGGAGGAGTTGACGAAGTACTACCAGGGCCTGGGCGTCAAGGTCAGCTACCTGCACAGCGACATCGACACGCTGGAGCGGATCATCATCCTTGAGCAGCTCCGAAAGGGCGAGATCGACGTTCTCGTCGGTATCAACCTGCTGCGCGAGGGCCTGGATCTGCCCGAGGTGAGTCTCGTGGCCATCTTCGACGCCGACAAGATCGGGTTCCTGCGCAGCGCCACGAGTCTCATCCAGACGGTCGGACGCGCCGCGCGCAACGTCAACGGCCGCGTGATCATGTACGCCGATCGGTACAGCGACGCCATGAAGATCGCGCTCGATGAAACGGCCCGCCGCCGCGAGCGCCAGATCGCGTACAACAAAAAGCACGGCATCACGCCCAAGAACGCGGTGCGGGCGATCAAGGGCATCGAGATCGAGGGCAAACGCGTCGACCAGAAGGCACCGCTGGTCAAGGAAGATGATCTCAAGGCGATGGACAAGACCGCCTTCGACCGGCTCATCACGCAACTCGAGAAGGAGATGAAGGCAGCAGCCAAAGCGTGGGACTTCGAGCGGGCGGCCTCGCTGCGGGATGAAATTATGGAGCTCAAACACAGGGGCCCTGGCAAGGCGACGGTGTCGGAGCGTGAAGAAAAGGCGAAGGAAAAAGTGAAAGAAAAAGTTGGGCCGCGCAAGGCGAAGGGGTAGTCGGGCGGCCGCAGGCCGCCGGGGGGTTGAGGGGGGCGGAGCCCCCTCAGATGCCAGATCATGGAATTGAAACACCGCGGGCCCGGCAAGGCTGACGTTTCGCCACGCGAAGAGAAAGCCAAGTCGAAGGTGGCGGAGAAGGTTGGGCCGCGCAAGGCGAAGGGTTAGTTTGGTGGCCCTGGGCCGCCGCGGGGGGTTGAGGGGGGCCAAGCCCCCTCAGATGCCGAACCATGGAACTGAAGCACCGTGGTCCAGGCAAGGCCACGGTGTCGGAGCGGGCGAGCCCAGCAGGCTCTGAGGAAGGCGCTGCCCCGACAACGTTGTCTTCATACCCCATGGCCGGCGTGGCAGCAACCATGACACGCGTGTTATGCGCCGGGGCACTGGCGACGGTCGGGGGCTGCATTTGGGCCGACGGGTTGGCGTGCCAATGACGGAAGCGTTTGTCTGGTTTGATGGAGCCAGCAAGGGCAACCCAGGGCGAATCGGCGGCGGTGCCATCGTTGAAATCGCGGGCCGCCGGGAGGTTGTGCGCGTGGATCTGGGTCGCGGAACCAACAACGAGGCGGAGTACGGGGGCCTGATTGCGGGCCTGCGCCGGGCCGCCGAGCGGGGAGCCACGGAGGTAACCGTGCGTGGCGATTCACAGTTGGCCATCCGCCAACTGGAGGGCCGGTACAAGGTGAAGGCACCCAACCTGCGGCCACTCTTCGAGGAAGCCATGGCGTTGCTGGCCAGGTTCCAGCGGGTGCGACTGGAGTGGGTGCGCCGCGAGGAGAATTCGGCGGCAGATCGGGCAGCCAACGAGGCCATCGGCGCCTGAGGCGCGTTGTCGCCTGCCGGCCGGAGGCTGGCAGCGCGGCCCACCGGCCCGGCTCCTCGTCCGGGTGAACCGGAAAAGGGGGGCAAGGTTCACGGAGGGCAGCGGGACGTCTTGTGGCCGACCTAGGGCACTGCGTTCCAGTAGTAGGTTTCGGGACGGTGGCCGCTTAGGTGACAATTGTAGCACCCGCCGCCGGTGGCTTGCGCGCCCGGGGCCGTGCCATGGCAATAGCCGCAGGCGGTGTCGGTTGGCGCGGCCCCGGAATTGGCGAGTGGTTGCTCGGCCTGGATGAAGGGGATGTGCGTTGAGTGGAGGTCTGCGGGCCCGCCCAATGGCGAGAAGAACTGATGGCATTGGGTGCAGGTGGTTACCTGGCCGTGTTCCTGGCCGCGTTCAACGTCGGGTGCGATACCTTCTGCTGCCCAGGCGTTGACATCGTCCCGGTCGATGTTGGGATTGTGGCAGAAACCGCGGCATCCGAATTCCTTGTAGATGGCCTGGTGGGTGCGTCCGTCGCCGTCCACGTCCTTGTCTTGGCTGAGCAGGTACAGGGGGTCGATGGAGCCCTTGTAGCTGGCTTCGCCTTGTGCGGCAGGCAAGAGATTGGGGAAGCCGTGCTCATCGATTTCTCCGAGCCAACTGTGACAGGCTGTTCCGCACGGATAGTCGGTCCCTCCTTGCTGGCCTTCGAACTCGCGCGGCCACGAGGACCAGTTGACCGCTTCGAAGGTGACGACGTTGTCGTTGTGGCAGACGGTGCCGCATTTTGCTTCCCAGGTGTCGGGCGGGTACATGGGTGGCGTCGTGCCGGGCGGGCCGTTGAAGTGGCAGGCACTGCATTTGGTGCTTTGCGGGTGGGAGCCGCGGCTTTCGTCGGTGGGCTCGGCGGGCCAGAAGATGACCGTGCCGGTGTCCCAGTGGTCGAAGGTTGCTCCGCGGTCGCGCATCCATTGCACTTGGCTGGTTGCCGCTGGGAATTCCGGGTGGAAGGCTGCCCCCGTGAGGCCTGCGATGAGCAGGCCTACCGCGGCGGCGATCGCCATCCGTTGTCGAAGGATTGACATGTCAGCACCGATCCTTGGGGAACCGGATCAACCTGGTCCAGAAGAAACAATTCCCGTCCCTGTCCGGACGGAGTCATCAAGGCCGCAATCGCGCCAACAATGCGGGCGTCGATGCGCCTGCGCAGGATGGGGAGAACTCCTTCTCCGCTGGCATTGTGTTCGTATTCCATCGCAGTTGGACGCCGCACCGGGACACAACAGCCTGACGCCACGAGTCGATAGAGACGCCTGAGTCCCCCGCTTGGGCGCGTGCCGGGCCGAGGACCTACGGCGTCTGAAATACCAGCCGCGAGCGGCCCACCAGGATGATGTCTCCGGGCCGGAGTTGGCGGGGTTTTTCACGCACGTCGTCGCCATTGATGCTCGTGACGTTGCGCGTGCCAGGCATCGCGGCGAGAAAATATGTGCCGCCATTCTTGGTGATCACGGCGTGCTCGCGGCTGACGTATGGGTCGTAATCCAAACGGACCTCGCAACTGGTGTGGCGCCCGAGCCGCCACTGGCACCGGCCGCGCCCTCCGCCCAGGGAATAAGGCCGACCCACGTAGGCCCCGTGGACGATCACCACGCGTGGCTCGTCGAAATCCGCCTTCCAGTGTTCGCTCGGCGTGGCGTGCTGGTCGGCCGTGGCACGCAGTGTCCCCTCGGATTCGAAGAGCAGGCCGCCGTAGCGCAGTAGGATTCCGGTCATGGCCTCGCTGAGAGCGTAGAGGCGGGCACGATCGGCGACCCAGTGGTGTTGGTCCATGTCTTCGTGTCCAACTTCGCGCACGAGGCCAAGGGACATGAGACGATCCAGGTGTTTGCGCACGGCCTGTTTGGAGATGACGGCGGGCGTTCGCGTGGCGCCCGGCGTGCTTCCGGCAATGCGGAGGCTGGAGATGTTCTTGGGTGAGGCGAGGTTGGCCAAGAGCTCCAAGCGCGTCGACGATGCCAGTCCGTTCATGAAATCGGCCAGTTCGTCAAGCCCTGAACGCTGGCGACTCCCCATGTAAAAAGAGACACGATCAAACAACAAAAAGAATACCCCGTGCGCGCGTTGCGCTGTTTGTTGGCTGCCGTGGGCCATGGATCCCGGTCGCCGGGCGCCTGGGGTCAGGTGCGTGGCGTCGGCGGTTGGCGTCAGGCGCAAGGGCCCCGAAATCTAGCCAGTTCCAGGGATCCGTGCCGTCTGGGGGACTGGTGGCCGCAACGGGCGTAGGGATGAAAGCAGCGGCGCCAGGGCCTCAGCCATGGACGTCGCGTCGGGATACCGCCGGGCGGGGTCGGGGTCCAGTGCCCGCGAAAGCCACATCTCGATGGGGTCGGTTGGATGTGGGCCGAGCCGGCCACCGTCGCGTCGGGTGGTGCCTTCGGCGGCGGCCCTTTCCAGCGTCTGCCAGGCAGCCTCCGCCCCGGCGGTCCGATGCGGTTGTCCGGTTCGGGCTTCGGAAAGGGTCGCGCCCAAGGAAAAGACGTCGGCGGCTGCGGATGCAGGCTGGCCACGAGCGACCTCGGGCGCCATGTACAGGATGGTGCCCGTTGTCCGGCCCTCGCAGGCAACTCCCATCTCGCTGTAGTCGCCGAGCTTGGCGCGGCCATCGTGCAGAAGGATGTTGGCCGGCTTGACGTCGCCGTGCACGAGGCCGGCTGCATGCACGGCGGCCAGGCCTTCGACGACATCCGCAGCCAGCACCGAGAATTCGCGCCGGGTCAACGGACCATCCAGCAGCCTCTGCTGCAGGGAGCCCTGCCGCATGCGCTGCATGATGAGGGCGCCGCCGCCTTCGATGGGAATGGCTGCGTGGACGCTCACCAGGCGGTCGTGGCCCACCCTCGCCGCCGCTTCGGCCTCGCGCCGCGTCGCCTCCCAGCCGTCGGGGCCCAGCAGAATCTTGACTGCCAGGGATGCCCCGGTGCGCCGGTCGGCGGCTGCATACGTGAAACCGGCGGAGCCGGCGCCCAGCAAGCGGGTGATCTGGAGGTGTTCACCGATGCGGGTTCCCGCTGGCACCACGCGCGCCACCTCGCCGGTTGCCAGGCGCCGCCACGCCGGCTGCCTGCCGATCAAGGCACCCACCACGCCGATGCCTGCGCACATGCCCACCAGTCGCAATGCCACGGCGTCGCCGCCGTAGAGGATGGACAAGGCCACGGTGGCCAGGTACGCGGCGGCGGCGCCGGCGGTGCTCCACCAGATCGCGTTCACCAATCGCTCGCGCCGTAGCGCCCACAGGAGAACCGCCGGGCGCAGGATGGCCAGCGTGGGCATGTTGGCGTACACGACGGCGACAGCGATCTCTGCGTTGAGCCAAACGGTGGCGTTGGCATCGATGGCCCCATACAACAGGTAGAGGAGCGGCCCGCTGAGCAGCAAACTGCCAGTGAGCCAGCGGGGCGGGCCGCCGCGGGTCGTCCGGCCCAGCAGGAGTACGAGGGCGGCTGCGAGGGACGGGACGATGGTGTACGTGCGAACCCACTGGATCGCTGTCACTCGCAAGTCGCCGGTCAGTGGTGGATGGAAGACAACCGCGGGACCCCATGCATGGGCGACATGCGAATACATGGCCGTGCTCCAGAACAGAGCACGGGGCAGCAGCGCGAGGGCCACCCAGCTGGCCGTGGCGTTGCGGGTTCCAACGCTGGCCAGGTAAACGATCACCACACCCGCCACCGTCCAGAACATGTCCATGACTGCGGCGGCTTGGTAGGCAATCCGAAGCAGCGGGCCTAGCACCGGGACGTGCCAGGCGTCCGGGGGCCGACCGGCGGGATCGAGCATCGTCGCCGTCACCATGAAGAGGCTGGCCCATGCCCCGAAGAA
>JBFIJP010000273.1:0-5849 GCA_041600695.1 Thermoplasmatota archaeon
CGCCAGGCCAGCCTGTTTAATGGAAGCCGGGGATTCTAGGCATGGTTGGCCTGGTTTGGAGTTGCCCTGGTTGTAGGTGTTGGAATGAAAAGACAATGGACATTGCTGCTCGCTGTTTTCCTGACCATTGGAGTCAGTCTGGCGAGTGCACAGACAGGACCTGATGACATCGAAATCCCGGAAGCACCGGATGCCCCCGATGCGCCTGATGCACCGGATGCCCCCGAGGCACCCGACGCACCGGATGCCCCCGAGGCTCCTGATGCCCCGGATGCGCCTGAGGCACCGCCGGTTGAAGATCCGGATGCACCCGACGCGCCGGATGCGCCTGAGGCACCCGACGCTCCTGATGCCCCGGATGCGCCTGAGGCACCCGACGCTCCTGATGCCCCGGACGCGCCTGAGGCACCGGTTGTCGAAGAGCCGGAGCCCCCCGAGGCGCCGGCTGCCCCGGGTGACCCGTGCTACGGCAGCTCCGGCGTGCCGCCCACCCCGGGCGCTGAAGTGCCCGACGCTCCGGATGCACCGGATGCTCCCGACGCCCCCACGGCTCCTGATGCACCGGACGCGCCGGACGCCCCGGATGCACCCGACGCGCCTGGCGCCCCCGATGCGCCGGAGGCACCCACCGCCGAGGCTCCCGAACCCCCGAATGCCGAAGCCGCCGGTGACGATGCCAAGAATCAGGGCTGCACCGAGGCTGAACTGAAGGAAGCCCTGGCGCGCGCTGCGGCTCGTGAGACGCTCCTGACCACGCCCGAGAAGGTGTGGACGAGCATCAACCACGGCCCCGACAGTGGCATGGACGCCGACGTCCTGGATGGCTTCCACGCCTCCGACTTCTTCTCCGCCGATGACGGCCTTGCCGCCGCCATCGACGCCGAGATGGCCGCCCGCACGGCCGCCGACGATGCCCTGGGCGCCCGCATCGACGCCCTGGACAGCGATGTCGGTGGCAGCCTCGCTGACGAGGCCGCCGAGCGCGCCGCCGCCGACGCTGCCGAGGCAGCAGCCCGCGCGGCCGCTGATGCGGCAGAACGCGCTGCACGTGAGGCCGGCGACATCAACGCCCACAACGAGATCGTGGCCGAAGCCGCAGCCCGCGCCGCCGCCGACGCCGACGAAGCCGCCGCTCGCATGGCCGCCGATGCGGCAGAACGCGCTGCGCGCGAGGCCGGCGACATCAACGCCCACAACGAGATCGTGGCCGAAGCCGCAGCCCGTGCAGCCGGTGACGCCGCTGAGGCTAGTGCCCGTGCTGCCGCCGATGCGGCAGAACGCGCTGCGCGTGAGGCCGGCGACATCAACGCCCACAACGAGATCGTGGCCGAAGCCGCAGCCCGTGCAGCCGCCGACGCCGACGAGGCCAACGCCCGCTGGGCCGGCGACGACTACCTCACCACGCGCATCATCGCCGAGGAGGCTGCCCGCTGGTCCGCCGACGATTACCTCACCGGCCGCATCGGCGCCGAGGAGGCTGCCCGCTGGAATGCCGACGACTACCTGACCAACCGCATCGCCGGCGAGGAAAGCACCCGCCATGCCGCGGACGACGCATTGTCCGGCCGCATCGACGCCGAAGCGGCCACCCGCAGCGCCGCCGACAGCGCGCTCTCCTCCCGCATCGACGCCGCCGTGGCTGACCAGGACGCCGACACCCTTGACGGCTTGGACAGCAGCAGGTTCCTGCGCAGTGACACCAGCGACACCATTCACGGATCGCTTGGCGTCCACGGCAACGTGATTTCCCATGGGGCCGACTTCGTCCTGAAGGGACGAGACAGTGGAGGCACCGGCGGAGCCGGCCGCGCCCTCGTCGATGGCGGCAGCGGAAGTGGCTTGATTGTCAACTACGCCGACGACTACGGCGCCGCGACGATCCGCGGCTCTCCTGTGATGTTCCCCGACCGCCAGGTCGGTATCGGCACCAGCAACCCGGCTCACCCGCTGGACGTGGTCGGCAGCATCCGTGCCACGGACAACATGTTCGCCCAGAACTTCCATGTCTTGCCCGGGCATGTGGGAGACGGCACCACCGGTGGACTCTGGTTCCCCGCCGACCCCTGGGGTGGCGGTGGCGACCGCGGCCGCATCTTCATGCAGCAGGACGCAGCCAACTCGGAACGGACCAGCCTGGTCATCGAGAACCAGAACGACGGCCCCGGCAGTGTCGAGGACAACGTCCGCATCCGCGGCGCCCATGTCTTCATTGAAGGCGTCAACGGCGGCGGCGGCCACCTGATGGTCCACGGCGGCCACCAAGGCGACATCGCTGAACCCGTCGTGGGCGCCGACCTTGAGCCCGGCATGGTTGTCGTCATGGACGGCTTCGACGCCGCTGGCAAGCTGCAAGTGAAGCCCGCAGACGAGGCTCGCAGCAAGGCCGTGGTGGGCATCGTGTCCACCAACCCCAAGCTGACGCTGGCTGGCCTGGCCACCGACACGCCCCTGGCCATCAGCGGCATTGTGCCCGTCAAGGTCGTTGGCGACGTTGAGGCGGGCGATCTGCTGGCCACATCGGCCACGGCAGGGTACGCCGAGGTGTGCCCCGACGCCATTGAGTGCTACGGTTCGATCGTCGGCAAGGCCCTCGAAGGCTTCAGTGGCGAGCGCGGCCAAGTCACGGTCATGGTGAGCCTGGGTTAGGCTTGCCTTGACACCTCTTCCTTCTTTCCGTCCCCTTGGTTGCCTGACGGCGCAGGGGCGTGGCGGCGGGTTCCGGTCGCCGCGGCGGTCCTCCAACCCGCTGTCGCTGGTTTATGAAGTTTTTGAGCCTGGAGGGTGAAAAAGGTACCCCATCGAGGGTTCATTTCTTTGCGCGACGGTGGCACGCGGCCGGGCGGCCCGCATCCTGTTGTCTCACACGCAGGGCTGCCGTGACCGGCTTCTCCGGCTTGTTTGAGACGTGGACTGACTGCCTCCTGCGGTCCAGACACCCTGGCCCCAGCCACCGTCGCTTCGGGTGGTGGCCCCATGAAAACCAGGATAAAGAATCAGGTCGGCGGGAGCGTCGGCGCGCGGCAGCCGGTTTTGCTAGCGCCAAAATCATTTATTTTAGAATCAAGCTTGCCACGCATGGTTGGGAAACGCGCATGGTTGGTTGGTTCGCGGCGCCAGCATCGCAGCCGTGGCCTGCGTCCGGCTGGTGCTGCCATGCTGGCCTTTGTTGCGGTTCTGCTGGCGGTACCAGTCGGTCTGGCAGGTGTCAGCAGCAGCCTCCCGCATGGGGCGTCGTTGCTACATCCGGGTTCTGCGGGAGCAGCCTATGGTCGCGCCGTGGCCTTCCTGGGGGATTTGGACGGCGACGGGTTTGGCGACTTCGCCATATCCGACCCCCTGGACGGACCCGGCCGCGTGTTCATCTACCGCGGCACGGCCGCCGGAGTGCCGGCCAACGGCGCCATGCCCGTGGGAACCCTTTCGGGAGGCGCCGAGGGGGACCAGTTTGGCCGCAGCCTGGCCGCGGGTGACCTCGACAGCGACTCCACGCCAGATCTGGTGGTGGGTGCCTGGTTGGCGCATGGAGCCGGCGTAAACGACCGCCGGGCAGGCCGAGTGTACGTGTTCTCTGGCGCCTCTCTACTCCAGGCGTCCGGCGTTGGTGATGCACGGACGACCCTGATCGGGGCGGGGGGCGACCACCGCCTCGGCTGGAGCGTGGACGCGGGCATGGACGCTACCGGGGATGGCCTGCCGGACCTCTTGGTGGGAGCACCCCTGTGGGGTGGCCGGGGGGCCGCCTACGTGGTCCCAGGTGACGTGCAGGGCATGCGTGGTGTGGAGGGCGCCGCCGCGTCCCGGGTTACGGGTGAAGGCCTCGCCGATGAGCTGGGCAGCACTTCGTTGGCCTTCGTCGGCGACCTGGACGGCGACCAAGTGGCCGAATGGGTGGTTGGCGCCCCCAAGCATGCCTCCGAAAATGCCGGCCGCCTGTACCTGTTGAGCGGCACCGCCCAGGGAGATGTCGGGCAGAACGCTGGCGCGGTCTGGCTGGGCCACCAGAGCGAGGGCTTGTTCGGTTTCTCCGCCGTGCGCCACGGTGATTACCTGGCGGTGGGCGCTCCGGGCGTCGGCGGCGGGGCCATCTACCTTCTGGATGCGGCTGTCCCGGGTGAGGCAGAAGCGGTGGCCGTGGGGATTCTGCGGGGCCCCGGAGTAAGCCAGGCGGGCTGGAGCCTCATCAGCGGCGACTTCGATGGCGACGGGCAGGTGGATCTTGCTGCCGGTGCACCCCTGGCCAATCACGACGGACGCCGGCCGGGGGCGCTGTTCCATGTTCCGGGTCCAGTCCCGCTGGGAACGTCGGATCTGGCCGAGGTTGGAGCCCTGCTGGGTGGCACCCGCCACGGTGGCCGCCTCGGGGAGGCCCTGGCCTTCATCGCGGCCCCGGATGCCATTCACGCGGGCGCATGGCTCGTCAACCAACCGGCTGGCGGCAGCAACCAGCCTGCCCACCTGCTTCTCAACCAGCCGCCGATTGCGGAGTTCCCAAACCAGTGGCAGGCGTGCCTTGGGCCCATGACGCCCGTTGAGTTGGACGGGAGCAACAGTCACGATCCTGAAGGCCAGATCAGCGGCTACCGCTGGCTCAAGGGCAACACGCCGGTGGCAAGCGGGCGCTCCGCATCCATCGAACTGCCCGTTGGCTACCATGATGTGCGACTGGAGGTTACCGATGCCTTCCTTGCCCGCGGCTTGGTTGAACGGGAGGTCGCTGTCGTGGACATGCATCCGCCGGATGTGGTCCTGCGACGGGCCAGCGAGCGGGAAGTGTACCTGTTCGACTCCACCATCACGTTGCCGGCTGCGGTTGCGCTGCCGCCGTGGGCCTTCCATGTCGGGCGCCTTACCTTCGTTGCCGACGCCCGGGACAATTGCTCGGCCATCGACCGCGTTGAATTCCTGGTGGACGGAGAATTGGTGCACACCGACCGGGAGGAGCCTTACACGTTCAGTTACGAACCACCATTGGTCTTCCCCGCCACCCACACCGTCACCGCGATGGCTTACGACGCCGCGGGTCACCGATCATCGGACTGCCGCAACACCGTGGGGGTGGGCACCGTGGATGCCGACACCTTCGGCAGCATAGGCGAAGACAGGCTGGTGCCGCGCCAGATCACGGAGCAGGCGGTGCTGGGTACCACCTGCACACGAAGCGTCGTGGAAGCCTTGGTTGACGGAGTCGTTTCGTGAGCGCTGACGCCCCCGTTCGCCCTCCCGTGCGGAGGGCGCAGCGGTCACCGGTGGCAGTGCCCGGCCGAAAGGCCCCGCCCGGCGAGGTCGGCCAGGTAGGTCGACCGGGCCAGCCCAATTCTGGCGCGGGCCCCGTGCCAGGACTGCCCCCGGGCGGCCAGGCACCCCGCGGTCAAGGAGCGCAGCCTGCAGCGCCGGCCGGCCGACGCCACCCCCCTGGGCCGGTCCCGTCCGCCCAGAAGCCCCCCTCCACGCCTCCTGCCCCCCTCCGACCCACCAAGAGGCGCCGCCTCTGGCAGGTGGCGCAGGCCATCATCCTGCTTGCCATCCTGGTGGCCGCCGCCCCCCTGGTGTTGCACAAGCAACCCCAGTTGGTCGGCCAGGACCACGCCTACGTGGTCCTCAGCGGCTCGATGGTTCCATACATGGACCCGGGGGACATCATCTTCGTGTCGGAGCTGGATCCGGCCACCGTCCAAGTGGGGGACGTCATCACTTTCCGCGCAGAGGCTGGGTCGACCACCCTGTTTACGCATCGGGTCATTGAAGTGATCCAGGCGAACGGAGACGTGGCCTGGCGTACCAAGGGGGATGCCAATGAGGACCCCGACTCGACGGCGGTCACGGCGGACCTCTTGGTTGGCCGGCAGGAA
>JBFIJP010000274.1:0-5846 GCA_041600695.1 Thermoplasmatota archaeon
GGTGCTAGCGCTGGATGAACTGTGGAATGCCACCGAAGCCGTCGGCCGCTGGTCGGATTTCGTTACGACATTCATCAAGCGGGATGCGTTCCTGCCCAACAACGTCGCGGCGCGAGAACATCTGGCCACCCAACTGGCCGCTATGGGACTGGAGGTCCAGCTTCACACCTACCATTTCGGCGCCGCCGCCAATGGGGCTGGGCCGCTGTCCATGACCGTGGTCGAGGGCATCAAGCCAGGCACCGATCTCGCGCATCGGCGCATCGGCCTCACCAGCCACTACGACACCATTGCCTCCACTGTGCAGGGTGCATACGACGACGGCACCGGCGTCGCCGCGGACCTTGAAATCTGCTCCGTCCTAAGCCAACTGCCGTTGCGCCGGACGCTGAGTTGCTTGTTCTTCGACGCCGAAGAACTGGGGGCCCTCTCCAGCAGCGCCTACGTGCGCGACAATGTGCGCACCGGGGACGTGACCTACGACCTGGTCCTTGGCTACGACATGGTGGGACTCAACTGGCCCGGGCACGCCTGGGACCTCAACTTGTTCGTGGGCGAAAACGTGGCCGACTGGCTCTACCCGTTCGTTGACAAGACGGTGCACAAGGCCTTGGGGCTGCCTGAAAACGTAATGGTGTATGACTTCAACGACCGCAATTCGGACGAGGCGATGTTCAAGGCGGCCGACGTGCCTACGGTACGCTTTGCCGGCGGCCGGCGCGCCGCCGACTACCCCGAATACCACACACCCGGCGACACGGTTGATTTCGTGTACGACTATGCTGGCGGACGGGACAAGTTCGAGGCAGGTTTCTCGGCGGTCGTCACCACCAGCGTGCACCTCGCCCTAGCTTTCGACGCGACCGACGCCGATGTGCTTGCCCGTGGCTGAGTTAGCCGAGGCAGCCGGATCCGCCAGAGCCGCCAGAGCCGCCGCCGGCTCCACCGGCGGGGGTGCTGCGAGGGCCAGGGCCCGAGTGGCGGCCGGAGCAGCCCGGCGTCGCCAAGCCTGAAAAGCGCCGTGGCCTGATCGCGGGCCATGCGTGTTTCCCCCATCCTGGCTTGTGTGGGCCTGATGAGCGTGGTGATGGCCGGCTGCCTCTCGGACAACCCGACGGCGGCAGCCCCCACCAACCTGGCCCAGGAGGTGGCGCTGGGCCTCCCCACGCTCCACTGGAATGTGGCGACCTCGGTTGACTGGTGGGAGGACTACGTGACGACGTACGTGAAGCGTGACGCGTACCTGCCCAACAACGACCTGGCGCGGGAATACCTCGTGTCCGAACTGGAACGCATTGGCTTCGATGTGGAAGTCCGCAGCTACCCTGGCGGCGGATTTGGCCAGACGCTGCCGCCGGCTGTGCCGCTGGAGATCGACGCCATCGTGGCCACCCGCACCGGCTCCGTGATGCCAGACAACCGCATCGGCCTGGTGAGCCATTACGACACCCAGGCCGCCACCATCCAGGGTGCCTACGACGACGGCTCGGGCGTGGCCGCCGAGTTTGCCATCTGCGAAGCTCTGGCCCAGGTGGAGACCCGCCGGACGGTGGCCTGCATCTTCTTCGACGCGGAGGAGATGGGGCTGGTTGCGTCCCAGCGTTACGTTGAGGATGTGGTTCTTGAGGGGGACGAGGGCTACGTGTACGATGTGGTGATCGGTTACGACATGACGGGCATCAACTGGCCCGGCCACGAGTGGAAGGCGTACCTGATGACGGGCGACGCCGACTCCGTGCCGTTCCTGATGCCCTTCGCCAACGACCTGCTCAACGGCGTGATGGGCTACCCGGAGAACGGCCTGGAGGTGCTGGACACCCACGACCGCAACTCCGACGAACGCCGCTTCCGTGATGTCGGCGTTCCCATCTACCGGTTCGCCGGCGGGCGCCACGCCGCCGACTACCCGGAATACCACAAGGCCGGCGATACCGTGGATTACGTGTACGAATTCGTTGGCGGGCGCGCCAACTTCGAGGCGGGTTTTGCCACCATCGTCGAGGCGAGCTTCAACCTCGTACTGGCCCTGGATGAAACCAGCACCCACGAGATGGCGGCCAGGTACAGCTAGCCCCTCTCGGAGGCCATGTCCCGGCCTACAATCCCGTGCCCGGCGCCGAGGCAGAGTTGGATGCCGGGCTTTCGCCAGCCCGGTTGAAGGTCACCACCTCGTAGGAATAGATGGTGCCGATCTGCCGGCCGTGGTCCACGAAACGAACCACGTTCCCGATGGTGGCGACCAATTCGTAGGCGCCGCCACTGCTCCGGTAGACGTGGTTGCCCAAGAGCGGTGCGCCTCCGTTGTCGGCGCTTCGGGTCCAACGCAGTTCGATGTCACCCAACCCCGGGCCGGGCCGGGCGGACAACCCGCTGGGAGCACTGGGTGGGTCCACAACTAGGATATCGGTGCTTGCCACAGCCTGGCCGCCGTCGTCGTCCGTGACGGTCAGGACGGCCGTGTACGTGCCAGTGGCCGCGTAGTGGTGAACCGGGTTGCGCTGCGTGCTCGTGGTGCCGTCTCCCATGTCCCACGACCAAGAGACGATGGTTCCGTCGACATCATTGGAGGCGTCCGTGAACTGGACAGCTTCCGAGGTCTGGGGCTCCAGCGGCGAATGGCTGAAAGCGGCCGTTGGAAGCACGTTGGTAACCATCACCTGCAGGGACATGGTTCCCGTATCCCCGTCGTCGTCCGTGACTGTCAGCGTGACCGTGTAGTGGCCGTCGTCGGGGAACCGGTGCACAGGAGCACGGTCGTTGCTGGTGGTTCCATCGCCGAAATCCCATGCCCACGACACCACGACGCCGTCAACGTCGCTGGATGACTCGCTGAAGCGGACATCATCCAGGGTGGTGGGCTCGGCGGGCGCGTAGCTGAACAAGGCCACCGGCGGCACGTTGGCCACCGTGACCTGGCGGGCCCAGTCGTCGCGGGCCCCGTCGTCGTCGGTGACCACCAGGGTCACCGCATAGGCGCCATCGTCGGGGTACCGGTGCGTGGGGTGCCGTTCGGTGCTGGTGGTGCCATCCCCGAAGTCCCAGTGCCAGGCGGCCACGTAGCCGTCGCTGTCCGTGGAGGTGTCGGTGAACTGGATGATGTCCTGGGTGGTCGGCGCGGCGGGCGTCATGGTGAAGCCGGCCACGGGTTCCACGTTGCGCACCACGATCGCCTGGGTCAACTGGGTGCTGGCGCCGTCGTCGTCGGTCACCGTCAGGGTAACCATGTACGTGCCGTCATCGGCATAACGGTGGCTGGGGTTCACGTCGTTGCTGGTGGTTCCGTCCCCGAAGTCCCAGTGCCATGACACGACGAGGCCGTCGGCGTCGGTGGATGCGTCGGCAAACGTCACGAGGGCGCCGGTGGCTGGCGTGTCCGGCGAGTACGAGAAGGCGGCCACTGGGGGCAGATTGGTCACCGAAATGCCCCGGGTTGCGCTTTGCACTGCGTCGTCGTCATCCTGCACGGTGAGCACCACGAGGTAACTGCCATCGTCGGCGTACTGGTGCGTCGGGTGGCGGTCCGTGCTGGTGGTGCCGTCGCCGAAGTCCCAATTCCAGGACACGATGCTGCCATCAACGTCGGTGGAGTTGTCGATGAAGGCCACCACGTCGCCTGTGGTTGGCTCGGCGGGCCAATACGTGAAGGTGGCCGTGGGGCCCACGTTTGCAACGGTGACCGTCTGACTGGCAGTTGCTGCAACACCGTCGTTGTCGGTGACTCTCAAGGTTACGGTATAGGTACCATCTTGCACGTACCGGTGGGAGGGGTGCTGGCTGGTGCTGGTGGTGCCATCCCCGAAGTCCCAGTTCCAGGAGACAATGAGGCCGTCTTGGTCGCTGGACGCATCGAAGAAATCCACCTCGTCCTGGGTTGTCGGGCTCACCGGATTGATGCTGAAGGCCACATCGGGCGGGTGGTTGACCAGGATGGATGCGGTTGCGGTGCCCGTCAGGCCGGTGCTGTCGGTCACGGTCAGCCGCACGAGGAACGTGCCGTGGTTGGAGAAGGTGTGGGTGGGGCTGCGCAGCGCACTCTGCCCGCCGTCGCCGAAGTCCCACAGCCATCCCGCGATGGTTCCATCGGGGTCGGTGGACAGGTCGGTGAAACGCACGCTCCCGCCGGGCGCCGGAGCGGTGGGGCTCCAGGTGAAGGCTGCCTCGGGGCTGATCGGCGTCGTCGCGGTCAGGGGTCCGGCCCGGTCGGATTCCCCGATGCCGTTGGCGGCGCTGACGGCGTACGTGAACGTCTGCCCCTCGCCGAGGCCGGAGTCCACATAGCCCAGGTTCGGGGTCTGGGTGATCGCCTCAAGGCTGTCCTCGTCGGGCCCGCGGTACACGATGTAGTTGGCAACTGGAAGGCCTCCGCCATCGGCGGGAGGGCTCCACGTGATCTGGATGGCGCCCGCCTGGGGCTCAACGGCAAGGTTTTGCGGCGGCAGCGGCGCCACCAGGCCAGCCATCGCCTGGGCGGCATCCACGATGCCGTAACCAAACTCCGCGTCCCAGCCGCTTTGGCCAACATCCCGCGCAGTGGCCCGCAGCAGGGCGCGCACATCGCTATTGGTCATCTGGGGCGCCTGTCCCCAGACCAGCGCCGCGATGCCTGAAACGGCGGGGGTGCTCATGCTGGTCCCCGATGCCGTGACGTAGTCGGAATCGGACCGCCGATAACTGGAGAGGATGGACTGCCCGGGCGCCGCCAGCTCACTGGACCCTCCGTCCGATGAGAAGATGCATTGCTCCTCGGTGATGCTCGTGCACGTGACGGCGATGACTTGGGAAAATGCCGCCGGGTAGCCGACGCAGTTGTTGCAGGGGCCGCTGTTGCCCGCAGCACCCACCAGCAGGGAGCCAGCGTCCCACGCGTAGGCGACCGCGTCCCGCACGGACTGGCTGGGGAAAGGCGAGCCCAGGCTCATGCTGATGACATCGCCACCGTTGTCGGCACACCAGGCGATGGCACTTGCCACGCCAAACGTGCTGCCTGATCCCTGGCTGTCCAGCGCCTTGGCGGCCAGGAAGCCGACGTTGGCCATGCCGGCCATGCCGACGCCGTTGTTGACGCCTGCCGCAGCGATGCCGGCCACATGGGTGCCGTGGCCGTTGTCATCCCAGGGGTCGGGGCCGCCCTTCACGAAGTCCCACCCCCCGAGGAAACGGGGACCGGCGAGGTCTTCGTGCGTGTAGCGGACACCCGTGTCGACAATGCAAACCGTCCGCTCGCCATTGCCGAGGCTGGTGTCCCACGCCGCAGGAGCTCCAACCTGCTGGGGGGCGTACTGGCTGGTCCAGCGGGGATCGTCCGGCACCAGCGTGGTGCGGAAGGTCATGAGGTTGGCTTCGACATACCGAACGTCCGGGTGGCCGGCGGTGCGGGCAAGGAATCCAACCGGGTCGCGGGGCTCCACCAGGGCGAAGTCCAGGGATCGGGCCAGCCCCACCACTTCGGCGCCCTCGAAGCTGCTGCCTACCACCATCGTCGGAGGCATTTCCTGGAAGGCGACGATGTAGGTGAGGCCCTCCACTGGCACATGGGCGTTGCCAAGGGGTACTCCAACCAGGAGCGCCAGGATCAATACGCGGGCGCCCGCGCCAGGCAAGCCAGCCACAACCATGCAGGGGCAATGGCGCGGTTGGCCTAAAGAGTGGCGGGGGCCGGCCGCCGCTCCCGGAGGCGTTGTCACGCCCGGCGGTGCGGGGTTTAGACCCCTATCCGGCTTGTTCAGGCACGGCTTGTGCCGGAGTGGGAGCGGGACTCGGCTCGACGCTGGGCACGCGGGGTTTGCGCAGGGGTTCCCGGAACGGCCGCGTGGTCAACATCAAGAGCGGCGGGTAGAACAGGTTCA
>JBFIJP010000275.1:0-5758 GCA_041600695.1 Thermoplasmatota archaeon
AGGGCAATGGCCAAGGCAATGACCAAGGCCATGGCAACGGGAACGGCCAGCCGTGCGCGGGTGATCCCAATGCCGGCAACTGCGGCAACGGCCAGGGCGGACAGTGCGCTGGCAACGGCGGCGAAGGTACAGGCGACGGCGACGATGACAGCGGTGCTGGCGACGGCACTGGCGAGGACAACGGTGACGATGGCCCGGGCCCGGACGGCAACGGTAGCACCCCCATCGATGACGACCCTGCCGACGGCGGGGAACCGGTGGGCCTGGGCGCCCCTGGCGCCGCGCAGACCTGCACGAACGGCGCGAAGCTGGACAGCAGTTCCAACCCCAGTCGAATCGTGCTCCATGCGTGCCTGCTGGCGCCGCGGGACCGCGACGGCGATGGCCTTGCATCGCTCTGGACCTACGAAATCCACGGCGAGCTTGGCACCGACGGCGGCAAGATGCGCCGCGGCCACGCCGACGAAACCGACCTTGGCCCCGACCCCGACGACCAACGTCCAGCCCGCGTCATCCCGCGCAGCCTCTAAGACCACACACCCTGGCAGGACCGTGAGTTCCCCGGGCAGCGCGCCCATCAACACCCGCCGCCACCCCAGGGCGGAGCCAGTGGAAGCGCCGTGGGAGGATCCACGGCTGGACGCCGGCATCGCCCTTTTCAACGCTGGCCAGCACTGGCACGCCCACGAGGAATGGGAAGGCCTTTGGCTGGGCCTTGAGGGAGATGACAAGCTGTTTGTCCAGGGGCTCATCATGGCCGCGGCCATGCTGGTCCAGTACGGCCGCGGCCGCGCCCAGGGAGTCATCAACCACTGGGCCAACGTGCAGGCACGACTGCCCCAGCACGCGCCCGCCCGCTGGGGAATCGACGTGGCAGGGCTCTTGCAGCAACTGGAAGACTACGCCGCGCCCGTCATGGAAAACCCCGCCAGCATGGGTCTGGACCCGGCCGCCGTGCGCATCCAGCGCGCAGCCTGATTGTCGCCAGGGCAGGCAAATACCTGCACGTGAAGCCTGTCTGATGGCAGCCCCTTAAATTCATGAACGGATAATTGAGGGTTAGAGGCGGGGCGTGCCCCGTCTTCGGCGGCCGACTTCGTCGGTTCGCCAGCCAACCAACCAACAACCATACCTCCTCTTCCGCATTATTCGAACCTCCAACCAAAAGCAACCAGCAGCAAGCAACCGGGCCCGGGGCCAAGTGGCTCCGGGCCCTCCTTTAGTTTTTTGGCAATCATATTCTGTAGAGTTGGCGCTGCGTCGCGATCCGGGTGACCACGATTTCTTCCCCGTCCAGCGCTACCACCATCCGGTAGGCGCCAATTTCAACGTACCAGGTCCAGGGCACCCCCCGCATGCGATGGAAGGGCACGCGGAGGACAAACGGTTGTGCACCCAACCCGTCCAGCACAGCCGCGGCGGCCTTCCGCGCCGGTCCCGGCAAGCGAAAGAGTTCCTGCTTGGCGCTCCGGCTCAGCCAAACGATCGGTGTGCTCATGTTCCACGCAGCAGGAATTCCCGCGCGTCGGCCCACGCGGTGCGCTCCTCCTGCTCCAGGCGGCGGTGGTGTTCCCGAATCCACGCATCCGGCGGCAGATGGTCCATCAGGCTGTTGAGAATCTGGTCATAACTCCGCCCACCCTCGGTGTAGGTGCGCAGCCGGGTCAACGTGGCCGTCTGGACGGGAATCGAGGAAAACGACACGGCCGCGGCAGGCCGGCCGGCGGCATCAGGGTTTGCCGCCATCGTAGCTGGCCCGGATGCGCCTGGCCGGCACCCCGGCCCAGAACTCACCGGCGGGCACATCCTTGTTGACCAGGCTCATGGCGCCGATGACTGCACCGTCGCCGATGGTGACCCCTGCAAGGATCAGGCAGTTGGCCCCCACGGCAACATCCCGGCCTATGGTGACGTCCCCCACCTGGTACTCCCGGCGCAGATAGCCGTGGCACAGGATCGTCGTATCGTAACCAATCACGGTATCTTCGCCGATGGTGATCCGGTCGGGGTACAGGATGTCCAGGGTCGTCTCGAATCCGAAGGAGACATAACGGCCGATCTTGGCACCCGTCAACCGGTAGAGGCCGCGCTTCATGCGCTGGCTGGGCGCCCAGCGTGCCAGCAGGATCCACAGCGTGTTCCAAAAGACCCGGAAAAAGCCGACATCCCGGTACACGTACCACAAGCTGTTGTGCTTGCCCCGGCTGGGTTTGACTTCGACGTTCTCGTGGGGCACAGGCGGGCCAGCACTAGCGCGGTCATGGCGCTTGCGGGGCAACGGCAGCCGAGGGGCCGCAAAGGACAGGGGCCACGGGGGCCCGCCGTCCCCGTGGCCCTACCGGCATAGCCCTGCGGGTTCTGGGCCCGGGCCGCCGCCGGGGGATGGAGAACTCACCCTGAAGACACCGTTTGCCGCCCTGGACCCAGGCCGCGGGGTGCCCCCCGTCGGTTCAAGCTGGCAGGCACCCTCTTGGTTTCGACATCCAAACAGAAGGACCGGAGGTTTCTTCTCCCGCACCAGAGACTTGTCTGCATGGCTCCGCCCCCTGTGCTTCAATTGTCCGGTCTCAGCCACCACTATGGCCGCCAGCGGGGCGTTGGCCCCCTGGAACTGCAACTGGAGCCGGGCATCCACGGACTGCTGGGTCCCAACGGATCCGGAAAAACAACCCTGCTCAAGACCCTTCTCGGGTTCCTCGTACCGACCGCCGGCCGGGCCACCGTGTTCGGGTACGATGTCGTTCGGAACTCCATGCAAGTGCGGCGCCTGGTTGGCTACATGGCAGAGAACGACGTGATCGTGCCCGGCCTGAGCGCCGTGCAAACCGTGCGTCTGGCCGCCGAACTATCCGGCATTTCCCCCGGGCGGGCGCACGAGGCGGCGGCGGAAGCTCTCCACGCCGTCGATCTGGGCGATGAGCGCTTCCACGCCCCCAACCGGCTATCCACCGGCCAGCGACAGAAGGTGAAACTGGCCGCCGCACTGGTTCACGCCCCCAAGCTGCTCATGCTGGACGAACCCACCAATGGCCTGGATCCGCGCGGCCGCATCCGGATGCTCCGCCTCATCTCCGAGATTGCCGAGGAGAAGGGCATCTCGGTCATCCTCTCCACCCACATCCTGCCCGATGTGGAGACCGTCTGCCAACAGGCCGTCATCCTGCGAGAAGGCCGCCTCATGGCCATCGAACCGGTCGGCACCAGGCACGCCGTCTCCGCCGCCGTGGACACCTGGTACGACGTTCAGGTGCTAGGCCACCAGGGCACGTTTGCTGCCGCATGCCACGCGGCGGGTCTGGCCGTGGACCAGCAGCGGGGCCTGCGCGTGGCGGCCCCCGACCTGTCGACTCTGCTGGCCTGCGCCCGCGGAGCCAACTCCGTACTCCTGCGGGCATCCCCGGTAACCCGCGGCGTTGAGGAGGCAGTCCTCGAACACCTGGGCGAGGCGGACCGCATGGAGGTGGTCGCCTGACCAGCGCCGTTTCGCCGGCAACGCCCTTGGCGGGGGTGGAGAAGCGTCGTTTTCGCACCTGGGAGGAGAACGCTCCCGTTCCATCCGACCGCTGGCGGGTGGTCTTCCGCTACGCCCTGGAGCGAAGTCGCAGAACCTGGTACGTGGGCCTCCTGGCCGTGGCTGCCGTGGTCACCCTGATCTTCGAGGCTGGCACACTCGTGTCGGGCGACGCGGGTGTCGCTCAGGCCGAGGGCCTGCGCCTTGCCATCGTGTTTTCCATGGCCTTTGGCGCCGTGGTGCTTCTCCTCGTGGGCGCCCCCAGTCTCGCTGAAGACCGTCGCTTCAACGCACCCCTGTTGTACTTCAGCAAGCCCCTGACGCCTGAATCCTACCTGATCGGCAAGGCCGCGCACCTGGGCTTGCTCCTATCCCTCGTGGTCCTCCTGCCGGTGCTGGTCCTGTTCCTCCTGGCCTTCATGGCAAGCCTGGGCAGCGGGGAGCCGACGGATGCGGGGCGGGCCCTTGGCGGCGATTCCCTGCATGAATGGCGCGTGTCCCACCTGGACAGCCCCGTGGATGTCATCCTGGGCCTGCTCGCAGTCTTGCCAGGGATGGCTGTGGCCTCCGCATGGTGTGCCGCCGCCGTCATGGCGGCGTCCTCGTACACAAGCCGGGCGTGGCACGCCGCGCTGGGGGCCATCGCAGGCATCGCCGTGCCTTCCATGGCCGGATCGATTCTCGCCCAAGGCAGCGAGGGTACGTACGGCCTCCTGACGGGTCCCGCGCAGTGGATCACCGCCGTCGTGTGGCTGCCGATGGATTTACTCTACAGTCCCTATGCCAACCCGCTCACCGGGCCGGCGCCTCAGCAGTACGACGGTGCCCTGGCTACCGTCCCCCTGGCGTATTTCTTGTTGATCACCACCGGAGCCGGACTGTGCTGGCTTACGCTGCAACGAACCCGCCGCGTGGAGGCGATGCTGTGACTGTCCTAGAGTTGCAGCAGGTGACCCGCCGATTCGGCGACGCAGTGGCCATCAACCGCGTCACCCTGAACCTGGAACCCGGCATCACCGCCCTGGTGGGCCCCAACGGAGCGGGCAAAAGCACGCTGATCAAGGTGGCCACGGGTCACATGCGGCCCAGTCTGGGCCGGGTGCGCGTGTTTGGCCAACGGGTGTGGGACAATCCGCGGGTGACGGCTCGCATGGGCCTGGTCCCCGAACAGGATGCCTTCTACGAATACCTCAGCGGGCTGGATTTCGTGGCTTCCCTTGCCGAATTGCAGGGTATGACTCCCGGCGATGCGCTGGCGCGGGCTGAGGAGGAGTTGCATCGCCTGGGCCTGAAGCAGGGACTCGACCGCCCCATCCGGACCTACTCGAAGGGCATGCGGCAGCGGGTCAAACTGGCCCAGGCGCTGGTGCACGACCCCGAGTTGCTGTTTCTGGATGAGCCGCTGCTGGGCTGCGATCCCATGGCGCGCCTGCGCATCCAGGACCGGGTGCGGGACCTGGAACGCAGCGGCTGCACCATCCTCCTGTCCAGCCACATCCTCCCGGAGGTCGAGCGGCTCACCCGGGACGTGGCGGTCCTGGTGGGAGGCCGACTCACGGCCCGGGGTGATGCGGGCGTGGTGCGTGATGAACTGAGTCAAATCCCGAGTCGGGTGAAGCTCTCCTGCACCAACGCCCGGGGCGCCGCCGCGGCACTGGTCAAATGGGCTGAGGTCACCACGGTGCAAGTGGGCGCCGATGGCCTTGAGGTGGCCACGCCGCGCCTGCGGGCATTTCTGGAACGAATCCAGTCGCCGCCAGCCGGATGGGGCTTGACGGGCTTCCAGACGATGGATGCTGATCTGGACAGTCTCTTTGGCTACCTGTCCGAGGGGGTGGGTGCATGACCTTGATCCACCAGGGGCTGGTCCGCTTCGGCTTCAAGCAACTCCGGCACACCCGCAAGATGCGGTGGGCCCTGGTTGTCAGCCTGGTCCCCTTCGTGGCGGGCATGTTGCAGATCATCAACCAGATGTACAATCCTTCCAGTGCCCCTGCCGGGACCTGGTCGTCCGATTTCAGTAGCCTAGCCGCCTTCATGGTCTTCGGCGGCACCATCCCGTTCGTTTCCCTTCTGCTGGCCAGCGGCTTGCTGGCCGACGAGGCGGAGGAGCGCACCCTCAGCTACCTGCTGGTTCGACCCATCGGCCGGCGTAGCCTGTACCTGTCCCGGCTGGTTCCCGTGGCGGCTGCCGCAGCCGCCCTTGCGGCCCTGCAAATCCTGTTGCTGGCACTGACACAGTTTGCC
>JBFIJP010000276.1:0-5736 GCA_041600695.1 Thermoplasmatota archaeon
CATGGCGGGGTGGGGAGCATTGGGTCGCGGCGGGAACCACCGAGGACCGCGGCGGGGGGCGCAGCGGGGGCGGCGGGGCCACGGGCCACTCAGGGCCAGGGGCTGTGTCAGGTGGGAAGAATGCCCGGGGCCAGAAGTGCCCACGTCACCAGGTCGACGTTCGCGCCGTTGGCGGCCGCGTAGGGCAGCGCTTTGGCGAGGTTGGTAATGCCATTGCTGGCCGGCACAGGCGCAAGGCTCACGGTGGCAAGCGAACCGAGCGCGCGACCGTCGCCCGTGAGCACGCCGCTGCCCGAGTCGCCCGGAACACCCGGGGTAGCCGTAAAAATGGCCGTGGACCAGCCGGCGCCAGCGTTGGACACAACGCGGCCCTCGCGGCGGTCCAGTTCTTCCTGGCCGGGGCGCGTGTCGGAGGCCCCCACGGTCAGCACTTGCGTGCCCGGCGCGGGCGACGAGGACACCATCCCCGTTGGGCCACCGTAGTGGAACATCGCCGGATGGACGCGGGAACGGTCGGCCGGATCAATGCGTACCAGCGCGAAATCATTGAACGCGCAGGTGAACTGATCCGGTTCGTAGTTGGCCTGCATGGCCACCCAAGACGAATACGCGACCACGCCCGGCTGCGTTGCGCCTTCGATGGTGACCAGGGTTCCCAGGGGTCGGGTGGGTGTTTCACACCCGTCGGTTTGGGTGGTGTCACCGAAGGCGGCACAGTGGGCGGCCATGCCGAGGTAGAGGGTTGAATTGTCCGCCGTGCGGAAGACGAAATTGGCGGTGCAGTCGTTGTCGCCGATCTCCAAATGCACGCCGGGACGGATGGTGGCGTCCTCGGCGGCTGGCCACCCGGTCGCAGTCAACCCGATGCCGCCGCCACCCACGCCGACGAGGGGGGTCGACGCAATTGAACCCGCCAACGAAATGGCGACGACGAGGGGAACCAACCAACGCATGGCCTGCCTGCATGCGGCCAAGACCCTAAAATCCGTATGCCTCCCGCACGGGGGGGTGTGGGCCGTGTGTAGACAGGATGGTTACGTCTTGGCGGTCGGACCCGGAGGCATGGCTGAGGTCCGGATGGGCGCCAGACGGCATCGCCCACGGGCCGCTCAGCCAGTCCCGCGGGATCAACTCCCGTAAATGGCCTTGATTCCCAGAATGTCGCCATCACCGAGCGTACGGGCGTTGGTGGCCCCGGGAGACACGTAGGCGTACATGGTGAGGCACGCGTTGGCGTTGGTGGTGCTGGGGTGCCCGAGGCCAAACGTGTGGCCGACCTCATGGGTTGCCACGTTCTGGAAATCGAACCCGCCGCTGCCCGACGTCGTCCAGGCCCAGATGGGATTGTACCGGGCGTCGGATTCGAAGGCGATCTCGCCCCGGCTGAAGGTGCTGGTCACGGCGACAGCCGTGGGCGCCAGGGCGAAGGTTTCGAAGGTGATCTGGTTGATGCCGTTGGCGACGTACGGCGAGCCGCCCACGGCCACGTTGGTGGTGGTGGTGCCGTGCAGGTTGGCTGCGGTCTGGGCATCCCACGCCTCGGCTGCCGCGGTTGCCGCGGCACGGGCGGCGGGCACACTGAGGAAGCCAGCCTGTTGCGTGGTCACCGTGTCCAAGGCGAAGTTCACGGGTTCGGTCCAGCGCCAGCCGGTCCGGCGGTAGGCGTCCGATTCGCAGTCGGTCCCGGGGTCGGGAGCATCGATGGGACCGTCCGGGCCGGCGCAGAGGGCCTCAATGGTGACCGTAACATCCGGGTCGCCGGGCTGGGGGAAGCTGATGGAGTCGCGCGACCAGGGGGCCCCGTCTGCGGGACAGAGCAGGATGGGCAGGGCGGCGCCAGGGTGGTCTGATTCGTCGGCGACGACGGGCAGACCCTGAATGGGAAGGAGCAGGAACAGGGTTGTGAGAGCAATGATAGGGAATCTTGACATGGTACCACCGGACAGGTTCGGACCGGCGATGGGCTGGGACGCCTAAGGCTTTGACGCCCTGCCCGGTGGTTCCGGTTGAGACCCCAATCACGCGTATTCTTCGATGAAGTCCGCCAGGGCGGCGACTTCCGCGTAGACGCCGGGGGCGTTGGCGCGGGCGCAGCCGTTGCCCCAGGAGACGACGCCGGCCAGGATGAATCCGCCTTGGCCGTTGGGGACGATGAGGGGCCCACCGGAGTCGCCCTGGCAGGAGTCCTTTCCGCCCTGGGGGTAGCCGGCGCACATCTCGACGGCGTCCTCGATGTTCTGGTAGCCGTTGCACTGGGCGTCGCTCATGATGGGAACGTCGACCTCACGCAGTTCATTGCTGCCCTGGCCGTTTTCACGGGTGAGGCCCCAGCCGGTCACGGTGGCCATGGTGCCGGGGGCGAACAGGGCGGCGTCGGCAGCGGTCGCCCAGGCGATGGGCTGTTGCTGGCTCGCCTCGGTCAGGGTGAGGATGGCGATGTCGTAGCCGCCGCCGTTGTAGTCGGGGTGGACGTAGGCGTTGTCGACGAGGATCTCCTCGCCGAGGGAGGGGTCGAGGGTGTTGCTGCCGAGCATCACGTACACGTCGCTGGCGAAGATGGGGCCGAGCCAGGTGTCAATGATCGGGATGCCGAGCACGGCGTCGATGCAGTGAGCGGCGGTGACGACGACGGTGGGCGTGACGAGGGTGCCGCCGCAGTACTGGCCGCTGGACGGGGTACCGGAGTAGATGGCGGCCATCCAGGGGTATTCGCCTTCGTCGGCCTCTTGGCCGCCGACGATGGCTTGGGCGGGGCTGGAAAGCGCCAGGATGGCGGTAAGGCCGAGAGCGACCAGGTGGGTAATTGTGCGGGGTTGTGGCTGGCTGTATGCCATATCCGGCTTGCATGCCCCTCACCAAGTAAACCTTTCGCAGAGGGGTGCTATTGGCTAGCATAATCGGCGGCAATCGGGGCGCGCAGAGACCCTTTAGAGACCCAGCCGAGGCCCAGCAGAGGCCCCACGGACGCCTGATCCCGGCGCTCTTGTCCCAGACCAAGGCAGATTGCAGGGCAAGAAGGCCGCCGCGGCCCCATGTACAGGACAGCTCGACAGAAAAACACCGTAATGGCTCTGCCATCCGACCACCCACAGGGCCCCGTCGACCTTCGCCTGCTCGGCCCGCGCCTGCCGCCCCGCCGCCACGCCCATGGTGGCATCACGGGCCGCAAGCCATTCAGGGCGACATGCCCCCCACCGACCGAGTCTCTCCTAGCGTTGCTCGGCACATGCACAGCTCGCCGTCTCCCCTCCCCGACGGCGCTGTTACGCCGCCGGGTCCGGCGGCACCTAGGGGCGACGACCTGCGGCCGTCACCCCTTTCGGGCGTTCCTTGCTCGCCCTGCTCGTGAAACTCCTCCCCCCAAGGCCCTGCGGGCCTCGGGGTCTCCGCGCTACGCGCGGGAGGAGTTCCGCCCTCGGCGCGGCACCCCTTATGGGGGGTGCCTGACTCGCGCCTCGCGTGCCGACACGGCCCTCGTGGGCCGCATCTTTCCTCGCGATGCTCGGCACGCGCACGGCTCGCCGTCACCCCTTTCAGGGGTTCCCTGCTCGCCCTGCCCGTGAAACTCCTCCTCATCCACTCGGACTACATCGAGTACGAGGCCACTAAGAAGGCGCTCAAGACCGCAGAGGACCTGACGGACGACCAGAAGTCCGGTCGTCTGGACGAAGCCCTGTGCGCCTTCATCACCGTCGAATCAGTGGACGAGGAGGACTTGGCCAGCAGCGTGCGCAAGGCGGCCGCCGAGATCCGCGACGTTGCCTCCCAGGTGAAGGCCGAGCGCGTCATGCTCTACCCCTACGCCCACCTGTCCGAGGATTTGGCCAAGCCCAGCGCCGGCGCCAAGGCCCTGCCCATGCTGGAGAAGGAACTGGACGGGGAATTCGAGGTCAAGCGCAGCCCCTTCGGCTGGTACAAGAGCTTCAAGATCAGTTGCAAGGGCCACCCACTCTCCGAGCTCAGCCGGCATGTCCTGCCCGGCGACGAGGGCGAAGCGGCCGGCCAGGCCGCTGGCGAGGTTGACGCCAAGGAGTCCGAGGCGCTCAAGGCCGAGGCCGCGCTCAAGTCGGTCTGGTACATCCTGACCCCCGACGGCGACCTCGTCGAGGCGGAAAAATTCGACTTCAAAGGCCAACCCGGCCTCAAGCAATTCTACGAATACGAAGCCAAAGGCACCCGCACAGCCACCAAGGAGCCGGCCCACATCCAGCTCATGCAGAACATGGAACTGGTGGACTACGAGCCCGGCTCGGACGCCGGCAACATGCGCTGGTTCCCCAAGGGCCAGATGATCAAGCGGCTGCTGGAGGACAAGGTCAACCGGGTGTGCCGCGACGCGGGCGGTCTCCAGATCGAGACCCCCATCATGTACGATGTCACCCACGAGGCGCTGCGCAAATACCTGGACAAGTTCCCCGCCAGGCGTTACGTCGTCAAGTCGGACGACAAGGAGTTGTTCCTGCGGTTCGCCGCGTGCTTCGGCATGTACCTCACCATGGGCCGCGCTACGCTCAGCTACCGTCACTTGCCGGCGCGCATCTACGAACTCACCCACTACTCGTTCCGCCGCGAGCAATCCGGCGAGACCTCCGGCATCAAGCGCCTGCGCTGCTTCACCATGCCCGACATGCACACCCTAGTCGCCGACATCGACCAGGCGGTGTCGGAATTCGGCAACCAATTCAGCATCAGCAAGCAATGGATGGACTCCCTGGAGGTGCCCTTCGAAACCGCCGTGCGCTTCGTGCGGGGCTTCTACGAGGACAACAAGGACTTCGCCGCCAGCCTCGCCAAGACCGTCGGGAAACCGGTTCTCGTCGAGATGTGGGAGAAGCAGTCGTTCTACTTCAACATGAAATTCGAGTTCAATGTGAACGACACCACCAACAAGGCCTTCGCGTTGTCCACGGTGCAGATCGACACGCAGAACCCGAAGCACTTCGACATCACGTACACGGGCGAGGACGGCGCCGAGCACACGCCGTTCCTGTTGCACGCCAGCATCAGTGGCGCCATCGACCGCAACCTGTGCGCCATCCTGGAAACCGAAGCCATGAAGCGCGACAGAGGCGAGAAGCCCGCCCTCCCCTTCTGGTTGGCCCCGACCCAAGTCCGGTTCCTCCCCGTCAGCGACGAGTTCGTTGACGAGGCCATCAACCTCGCCCAGGCGGTCAACGACGCTGGCGGCCGCGCCGATGTGGACGACAGCAGCGCCGGCATCGGCAAGAAGATCCGCACCGCCGAGAAGGAGTGGGTGCCCGTCATCGCCGTCGTCGGCGAAAAGGAGACGGCCAGCGGCATCTATGACCTGCGCGTCCGCAAGGCAGAGTACCTGGCGCGCGCGGGCCTGGAGCTGGACGAATCCGAAGGCCAGACCGTGGGTTCCTACAGCCTCCCCTGGGCAGGCCTCCTGAACCTGGTGGGCGCCAACATCGGCGACGAGCCGCGGGCACCGCTGCCGCTGCCGGTGCGGTTGACGCAGAGGCCGATTTTCAGGGGTTGAGGGCCGCTTCCACAGCGGTGGGCCGCGCCGTCATTCGTCCCGGTACGCCCCGGGGCACGGGGTGGGCCCTCGAGCCCTCGTCGTCCGGCTTACACCGCTTCCAGCCACGCGTTGAACACGGGCTCTTGGGACAGGTCGATGCTTGACCCATGCCATGGTTCAAACACCAGGTCCAGCGGCAGCGGCGTGGCCTCATGATGCACGACCCCGGTGCACCCGCCTTCGTCGCCCGG
>JBFIJP010000277.1:0-5666 GCA_041600695.1 Thermoplasmatota archaeon
CAGCGAGACAACTTCTGCGCTTTCGCTCCCATTTGCACGCCCATCCATACGTTGGGCGCGGCCATCGAAGGGGTCGGCGAAGGCGGGAGCACAATACGCGTGGAACGCCTGGGAGCACACGCAGCGCTGCTGAACGACGGCGGCGTGACCCATGTGTGGTTCAATGCCACCGACAGCCTGGGGCTTGGTCGTTTTGGAAACCCCGCCACCTGGGTTAACGGCGAACGGACGCAGGAGGAGGCACGATGAAGCAGGCTGCCATCACGCTGGTCGTGGGTGTTCTGCTGGCCGGTTGCTCCGGGACGGTTCCCACGGAAAACAACCCTGTCGAAGCGGCGGCTGCTGATTCAACGTGGCAATCGCTGTCCGTCGAGGCGAGCCCCGAGGGGACGGCGGCGGCTTTTGTCTGGGAGCCCGATGCGGCGCTGGGCTTGACCGGGCATGGCAACGGCATCGTGGTTGACCCCACCCGCTCCACGAATCCAGAAAACATCACCGGCTGGGCAATCCTCTTTTTCACGCCTGGTCGAGACGCGCTGGTGCTGGAGGGGGCCCTCGTGGAGGGCAGCCACCAGGAGTGGACGGTGCCGGGAGGCGAGCCGTCATGGATTCCGACATCCGTGGACTTGCAGGTCATGCCGCTCGGCGAAGCACCGCCGGGAAGCCCTTGGAACACCAGGTTCGGTGTAACCCTGGGGCCGATTCCAAGCGACGAGCGCTACGTTGGCAAAACGGTCGGATCGCTTCGCAACGACACGGCCCGCGTGGTCGTCGTCGCCGCCGTCGGCGAGCCAGGCGCAACCCTCGACGTATCCTTCCGGCCCAGCAGCGCGGCGATCGACCGGGGCCTGGATTTCACGATGCGCGGCCGCGCGGCGGGACAGCCCGCTGCGGCCTTGGCCGAAATCGGTCGGGCGGAGGGCTTCGAAATGGCGTTCTTCGCCCGGACCTCATCCACCTTCGGTCAATCGTATTGGGTCACGGGCGAGCAGGCGCCGTGGCACGAGACGTTGCCGGCCGGGGAGCGCAGCCTGGTGCCAGGAGGGATGCGGACTGAGGCGCTGGAAATCCGCAGGGAGTCCCGTACGGGCTGGGCGTTGCTGGCGTTTCGCGAGGATCCCGGCACGGGCATTGCAGAAACGACGTACGAGGGCCACGCGTTCGATGTTCGCGCGGACGGCCACGTCAACATGAGCACCGGTGCGGTTTGGCTGTGTACCGTTTCCTTGTGCGACAGGGCCCTGTACCACGATGCCACCGTAACGGCCGAGGGCACGGGAGACATCGAATGGCGAATCGAGCGCACCTCGGTGGCAAATCCGACGTTTGCCGACTCTCTGCACTTTGTCTACATCTGGATCGGCGGCGGTCTGGAGAACCTGGCCGGCATACCCGGCGAGTCCGTTTTCGTGGATTGGACGTACCCATAGCCCCGTCGAGTGACGGAGGTATGGGAAGCCAACCCGGCGGTGAGGTGAATCGCAGCCGTGAAACCCGGCGCCGTGATGCCTGTGCGTGTTCCATTGGGTCGTTCGGCTGGCGCGCGGCGCGTGCGCCGGTGGCCTGGTCGCCATGCTTGCCTTCTTCGCGCTCCTGCCCGTCGCACTGACATGGGAGGCCGCCGCTCCCGATTCGGATTACTCGTATCGTTTCGTGCAGCCGGGGCCGGAGGAGGCTCTCGCGGGCGTCTTCGTGCTCGTCTCCTTCGCCGCGGCGTTGACTCCCCTGCCGGCCAGCCGCTGGACTTGGGCCGCGGCACGCTCGCTGGCCTGGGGCGGCGCCGTCGCCGTGCTCTTGCTCCAGATCGTTCCCGAGAGAGCAAGTACCTCCAGCGACCCCTGGATCGGTTTGTTTGACTGGAGCGTGACTTGGGGCCTCGGCCTTGCGGCCGCCGTCGGGGCCCTCCTGTGGAGCGCGCCGGCTGAGGCTTGGCTGGCCCAGCGTGCCGAGCGAGCCCAGCGCGCCCTTACTCTGGAGCCGGCGAAATAAGGGGCAACGCCCTCGCGGTTGCGCTGGGCGTCCTGGCCGGGGCGAGCCCAGGCTGCCTCATCGACTGCCCGTTCCCCCATGGGAGTTCAAGAAAGAAAACCCTTGGACCGAAGACGCGACGCTTGCCCTAGGTTTTGAACGGGCTCTCGACGGTTGTCACGTAGCCGTCTGACGCAATCGTGCCAGCCGCAACGTAGTCCGGCGTCGACGACTGTCCGTTGGGCCCTGGAATGGGCGGTCCATCCGTTTGGACGCTTTCCAACCGCAGGCAGCCCCAATTGCTCAATAGGCGCACCTCACCCAGCGCCCAGGCGGTTCGGTCTAGTACCGATGGCTGGATGCCACGATCGTCGGAGGATCGCCGAATGTACACTTCGCCGCGGTCGTCCAGGCATTGAGTGGGGTTTCCTCGCGGGGGAGGGCTCGTCGACTGGGTCTTGTAGAACTTTCCTGCGCCCCATTGCCCGTCGGGCAACGGCTCGTTGGCCCAGATCCACCAGGCGTCGTGGGGCATGGGTCGCAGGGCGGCCAGGATTTGATCGCCGTTGGCCGTCAGCGTTTGCGCGCGGGTCATCTCAGGCAGCGTACAGGGGTTCCATCGGAGCGGGAGGCCGTCCTCGTCGCGCGGATTCACTTTGGCAAGGTTGCTGAGTTTTTCGGGACCGAAGACCGTGGATGCCGACTCCAGGTCCTGAATCATGTAGTAATAATTCCAATCGTATTTACGCTGCCTCATCTCGTTGCTTCCGTAATCCCATGGGACCGGATTCCCCCACACATTGTAGCCCACATCAGGGGCCAGGAACATGAGGTGGGCCCGGCCGGCCGAATCGGCGGCCAAGCCGTTGGTGCAGGAGATCAGTTGCTCCTGATCAAAGCCAAATCGCTGATCGGGGTCGTACCAATACTTGTCCAGGAGGCGGACCAGATGGGCCTGATCGTTGTAGAGGGGGATGAGCGTGGCGGCCGTGGCGACATCCAGTTTTCGGGCGCTGGTGTTCCAGGTACAGGACTTGGCAATGGGGTCGAATTGACAATACACGTGTGATAGCTGGTTGGCCACGTGCGATTTGCCTTCCGTCCACGTCAGAGCGAAGTGGATTCGATTGTGCGCTGGATCCGTACTGAGCGTCCAGTATTGCGCGCCGCGGAAGCTGGGCCCAAGAATGCAATGCTCGGGCTCCTCCAGTAGGCCCCCGCATGGATCGTTGCCCGTGACCGGAGGGCACTTGGCGCCAGGGATCGCGGCGCAACCTTGCACATCAGGATCCTGCTCGCCGTCCTTTCGCGGCGAGTAGCGCCAGTCTGGCGGCAGTAGAGGATTCTCGGCGTTATGGTCAACATAACACCCCGGATCCGCAGCGTCGCCGACGCCGTCGCCATCGTTGTCCCGGCCGTCATTGCAGCGATAATTGTGACCCTCGGTAACCTGACCCAAGGTTTGCCAGGGCTGGTCCGGGCCGGCGTACCGCTTGAGCCAGATGTCACCCGCCTGGGAGCTTCCATGACGATACGTGACAAAGAAGTCGTCGCCCATCGGGTGGAAGCCAACGTAGGTGACTTTCTGCTCTTCGTCGCCGATCACCTTCACTTTTCCACCGAATTGGTAGACCTTGGCTCCGAAGCCGGTGCGCAGCATCGTCGGAGCGGAGCTAAAGTCCCGAGGCAGAGCGCCGTCGACGCATTTGGTTCGTTGGCCAAGATCCACAACTGGGCACCAGCTCTGGGCGTAGCGCAGCGGGTCGTTGTGCATTCCCCAGGCCACATGCAGGAAGCCGTCCGGCGAAACCCCGATACTGATGCCTGCGTGGCCGGAATCCCGATCATCTTCGCCCCAGTGATTGCCTGGGTCGGGATCCTCCCGGAGCCACAGGCCACGTTCGACATCCTCCAGCTCGGAGGTGGGTTCTACGGCAAACGCCCGCGGTTGGGCCTCGAAGGCCGCAATGCGCATCGGAGCCTGTCCCAGATTCCAGTAATTCCATTGGCCCCAGTCTTGCCCGGCTCGCTCCCGGTAGGCGACGCCAACATAGGCCGAACGGTGTTCTGTGTCTTCCTGGAATGCGTGCGTGTTGGTACGCGCCGGCAGGGGCCGGAATGTGGCGTAATAACCCACGAATTGCCGATCGCCAATGGTCACGATGCGGTCGTGCCAGTCAGCAACATTATGGCCGGCGATGAGCCCCGGCGGGTCACCGGGGGCCGGGGACGGCCGCACCAGTCCATCATCGTAAGCGATGGCCTCGGCGGCGGCAAGGGTTCCTCCGTAAAGCCCTGGATCGAGGAGCCATTCGGCTACAGGCTGCGAGCCGTGGCTGGCTTGAGTGTCTGCAATTACAAGGCTCGCCAGCATCAGGATGGCGATGGCTCCTATGGGCCTCTGCTCCGCTGGCCCCACTAGCTTTGTCGATTTCAATCTCTGTCACCCCACGTTGCAAACGTCAATGCCCCAAACGGGGTGGGGTGGACCACCCTCCCCCAGCAACATAGCCAACACCACCAATTCTTGTAAAAAGTGTTATTCTATATCCCGGGGGCCCGCCGGCCGGGGCCAAGCCGACCTCAGGCGTCGATCCAATGGCCCTCCAACGGGGTTGAATCCGGTGCCTGTAGCCAACGGCAAAGTCCTCGACCTCCTCCGCGATGCAGGTGCGCCACCCGGCAGCGTTCCGGTCGCCGGACTCGGGCTTCGCGAACATCCGTACGAAGACACCATATACCCGGCCGGATTCGGCCGCCCTGCGCCCCTTGTGGGGCAGCAATCTTAGGGGCCCGTAGGGTAGTTTGGTATCCTTGTACCTTGGGGTGGTATAGACTCCAGTTCAAATCTGGGCGGGCCCACTTAATGAAGCGCAGCGGAGTGAAGTGGGCACGGCCCAGATTTGCCCGAGGCGCCGCGCGCCGAGGGAGACCCCGAGCGCATCCGTGATGCGCTTGGCGGTCAAATCTGGGCGGGCCCATCCAACTCACTTCGTTCGTTGTCTGGGACCCACCCAGACTCCCCCTCGCTTCGCTCAGGCGCCGGGAGAACCTTTGGTGATTGCGCCCGGCGAATCCCGGCGGGCCTACTGCATGCACCGGAATGACGTGGGCCTGGCCCACGGCGCGGCCACGCCGTCGCCGCCCGATCCGCTCCCTTCGGTCGCTCGCCGGCGGCTCCGCGCCCCCCGTTGGGGCAAAGCGCCCGGCAACGATGCAAACCCCCGGCGTGCCGCCCCGCAGACGCGCCCAAGCGGATGCCTGAATCAAGTGCCCCAACCGTCATCCCCCTTCCGTAACGCGGCGGCCTGCCTCCGTGGAGCAAGCTCCGCGGCGGCTGTGGGCGGCGCAACGCGTGTTGCAGGATATTGAGCGCGGCGTGCTCGGCGCGCTCGGCGCGGCGGCGATCGTGGCAGTTGTTATCGCGGTCGTGAACCGGTCCCTGAATGATCTTCCCTGGCCGTGGCTGCTTGCGGGCGTCGCTGTCGGCCTAGCTCTGCTGGGCACGGCCGATTTGGTTGCCGCCTGGCGGGCCCACCAGCGCGTGCTTCGCGCCAATGCGTTTCTGCGTTCCCTCGACGAGGAGGAATAGGCTGGGCAAGCGGCCCCGGCGGGAGTAACGGGTCAGGTGGCTTAGCGCCGGCCGGCCTTGAAGCGCCAGCCCTCGGCGAGCCGGGGCTTGAGCCATTGGCCGCGGA
>JBFIJP010000278.1:0-5629 GCA_041600695.1 Thermoplasmatota archaeon
CAGGGCCCCGCGCCGATCTGGTAGTGCAGCTTGCCCGTCTCCGCGGTCCCGGTATTCCAGGCGACCGCAAAGCGGTTGCCGAGCTTGAGGGCGGCCCAGGCCAGGCTACTGACATTGGCGTCGCCGGTGCCGTGCGTGGCGTACGTTTCGACCACCTCGTCGCTGCCGCAGCGGAACCGATTGCCTGGTGGCGGGAGGGGCACCGCCAGCGGCGGCTCGGGCGTCTCGTTCTGACGCGGGGGCGGGGGTGCAGGCTCGGCGGGCGGACGAGGTTCCTCCGGATCCGATGGTTCAGGGTCATCGGCCCGGCCCTGCGGGGGCGGCTTTTGCCCAGGCTGGGGCGTGGGCGTGCCGGGCGAAGCCACCTCAGCGTCCGGCTGCGTTTGCACGCAGCCGGCGACGCTGGCCAGCACGAGCAGGACGGCAACCCATACTCCCGTGCGCATAGATGGATCGGTAACGTCATGCTACAAAAAGCCTGTTGCAGGAAGCCCGCAGCGCATGCTGGCGCTTTCCTGCGTTTGGCGACGACGGGGGCCGTCGCGGCCCACCGCCATTTCCGGACTCTCGGGGACGCAGACGGAAGCGGGCCCAGGAATCAAGGAGGGGCGCCTTCGTCACCGAGCAGGTTGTCCCAGGTCATCGTCGGTGCCGGTTGGTTGACTCCGACGGCGAACTGATAGGACGGCATCCCCCCGCCCCGGAAACGCAGATACCAGGTGCCATCGGCGTCTGCCATGAAGTTCGCGCAACTCGACGGCAGGTTCTCCACGCCGTTGCATGCTTCGAAGACCTCGGAGCCATCGGGCCGGAAGATGGCATAGCAGACATTGACCCAGCCGTCGTGGGCCACCTCAACGCCGTCGCCTTGCCGCAGGTCGATTGCATAGACGTCGATGTCGGCAATCCATGTGGCTGCCTCGTACACGACGCCGGGCTGGATCGGGATGGCCTGCTCAGGGTTTCCTGGGGCGTCGGGGCCTGAGCCGGCGTCGTGGTTGACCAGGGGGAGACCTTGGAGTTCGATCATTCTTGTGAGGGTGGTGACCGTGGCGTTCAGGGTTGGGTAGGCTGCTTCCCAGGCGGTGTCGCCGGCCTCCGTGATGGTGTTGGCGGCGGTTTCGAGGGCCTCCGAGGTGAGATTGAGGCCTGCGTTGGCAGCGTCCCAGATTGCGTCGAATCTTGCGTCCACGGCATCGTGGATCGTGCCGAGCGGCATCCCAAGGGGCGCCGCCTCGATCGCGGCGTACACATGCAGGGAATAGGCTCCCCCGGGCCCGGCCGGCCCGGGCACAGGCAGACCGACCCGCTCCGGGACGGCCGGAAACCGCTCCCTCATGTGGGTCCATGAAGGCGTGTAAACCTCAAGCGGGTCGCTGAGCGATTCGTCTGGGCAACGGTTGACTTCGTCGTCGAGCTCTCGTGCTGCTCGATTGTTGCGCCGTTGATGTGGTCGGTGCGCCGCTCAAGACCAAGCCGCTGGCCGCCGTGACGCTGGGGCAAGAGGTGCCCCCCCAGTAAGGCGGTGAGCGGACGCCACCGGGCGATCCACAGGGGATTGAGGTTGGCATGGCGGTTGGTTGCGTCGCGGCCGCTGCCGGCATCGCCATCGCCTGGCAGGACATGGCATTCCGACGGAGTCAGGTCGAGCCCTCGGTCTCAATGTAGGGATCGGACGGCATGATCGCCTGGCTGGCAGGCACGAGGAGAAGCGCCATGGGCAAAACCTACAAATTGCGCATAAAAGACCGATCGATTTTCGACATCAAGGTGCCGTAGTACGCACGGACGGGCCCAATGTAGCAGCCCGCAGCCCAGACCCGGGACCGCCCGCGGGGCGGTCCGCGAGGCCGCAACCTGCGGTCACATCGGGGACACGGGCGGCGGCGCTTCATCAAGACCGACTGCGAAGCCGTAGGTTCCCGGCCCAACCGAAACGACATGCAGGAACCACCGCCCCGGCGTGGCAACGACGGCACCCTTGGCGTAGCCGCTGGTGCTCTCGAGTTCGTGTTTGGCGCCGCTGGGGTCGATTAACTGCGCGCGGACGAACATCGTCCATGCAACGGCCACTTCAATGACCGCCTCCCCATTTACTTGGAACGAATAGTAATCGTCATCCATCACGGTCAGGGATGTGCCGTTGTACGCGCGACCGGGTACAATGGGTACCGCGTCGTCGGCAGTGGCTCCGGCGTCGCGACCGCTTCCGGCGTCGTTGCCCAGCCCGTTGGTGGTCGCCGGGCAGCCCTCTGACGCGGAGACGCAGGTGAAGGCCGCGTGGGCGGGATCGACAGCGCGTTCCAGCACAGCAACAGCGGAGTCAATTGCAGAGACAATGGTCGGAAGTGGGACGGCGATCGATCCCGTCGCACCCGCATACGACGCGAACCTGTACGCGGACCCAGGGCTGTTGGGTCCCGGCCGGGGAGGCCCGGCGCGTTCAGGGATTTCGGGGAAACGCTCTCGCAGGTTGGTCCACGTTGGCACATACTCTTGCGTGAGCCCGATCAGATCCTCGTTGGGACAGCGGTTGATTTCATCATCAAATTCCCGCGCATTCCAGTTGTTGCCCATGACGCTGATTCTCGTGACGGCGTCATAGCACGTTGGGCCTTGGCCTGCCACCGTGTAGAGGTCCATGGCACCAAATGCGTAGTGCCCCATTTCGTGTGTGAGAACCCAGCCCATGCCGACGGGGTCGGACCGCAGCGTCTTGTCCCACATTCGGTTGTTCATGTAGATGGCGTCGTCGCGCCCCTGGATTCCGTCCCTGCTGGTGGACCCCTCAGCGTGGGGCATTCCGCCATAGCCGTAGACGACGTCGAAGATCTCGTTGCATGTCGGCGTCCTGCGCTCGACGAACAGTGTCGGCGCGCGACACGTCAAGAATCCGCTGTGGTGGTTGAAGGGGTCGCCGTGGATGAGGATAATCCGCCCGGCCTGCACATGCCCGTCGGTGGCGTCTCGCAGGATCGAGGCGAACGTGGGAAACGACTCCCGGATCAGCTCCTGGCCCTGCTCGCCAGGCTCCTCGTTGGACAATGCAAGCAGGTTGATTGTGTAGGCGCCTTGGGTGGGGTCGTAGTCATTCATGGCGTTGGCGAGCCGGAGAGCGTGGGGTTGGCCTGGGCCGGCGTCATCCCACGTCTGGAAGCACAGCGTGTGGCCCACCGGCAGGTCGTCGAGGACGAACAGGTGGAGTTGGCGCGGGGTCAGATCCTGCGTCGAGCTGCTGTTTCCGCCGCTCACGTTGTACGTCAGGCCTGCCATGCTGGGCTGGTCCGTGTGCCAGATGATGGCGGCGCGATTTCCGGTTTTCAGGGCGGCCCAGACCAGGGTCGGCTCGGAGGCTCCACCAGAGCCGCTGGTTCGACTCGCTTCATCGGCGAGACCGCCGCACGACGGGTCGTGGCCGGGCGCCGCGGGTGCTTCGGGGCTCGCATCGCCCGGCACCTGACGCATGATACTGCCCAGTGTATAGCTGACTTGGGGTGGTGTGGGCCCGACGGCCGCTGCGGTGGCAGGTTCGGTTGGCAGTGGCTCAAGCTCGCCTGAGGGTTCGTTGATTCCGACGCTGAATCGGTAGGGGCTCGTGGCCAGCGCTCGGAAGGCCGCGTACCATGGCCCCGGCCCAGTGAGCTGGACAGGGTCGCTTGGCGGCTGGCCGGCGCAGGTGCCGTTGATGACTTCGCCGTGGTCCGACTCAAGCCACCCGCAGGGATGCGCCTCGCCCGCGACGGCCAGATTGATGTGGTCTCCCTGCCGTGCGTCGATCAGGTAGTAGTCGCGGTCAAGCATGCCGCCTGATCCAGCGTGGTGGACGGCTCCACTGCTGATGGAGATCATGGGCGTGGGGACGTCCGGGGCGTCGTGGCCGCTGCCGGCGTCGTCATCGGTGAGAGATGGCGGTGGCGCGGGGGCCCCGTCGAGGCCGTAGCTGAAGGCGTAGTCCTCGGGGCCCCAGCCGTTGATGCGCAGGTACCACGTTCCGGCCGTGACGTTGGCGCGCGTGTACGCTGTGGTTGGGCCGTAGTGGAAGCAGGATGCTACCATCTCTTCCCTGTCGGGGCCGATCAGGCTGGTGCATCCCGATGATCCCTGCTGCCAGAACGTGATGTGGCCTGCGTGGGCGACCCGGATGGCGTAATGGTCGGCGTCCAGCGCGCCGGCGCTGCTGCCTGTGTAGATGCGGCCGGGTTCGATCCAGATCTCGGGGACGGGCTGGTCGGGGGCGTCGCGGCCCCTGTCTGCGTCGTTGGGTCCTTCAAGCAGGGCCGCTGTCGAGGCAGGGGTGGCGAGCAACGCAACCAGGACTGCGACCAATTGGCGCATAATCGTGTTAAACACGGTTTCTTAAAGAGGTTAACCCGAAGGTCGCCGCCTAGGCCCCCGTTGGCCGCCCAGCACCCGCCATCACGCGGGCTGCGCCGGCACCGCCGGATTCTTTGTGATGCCGATGCTGAACCTGCAATCGGCCCGCCGAACCCTTGAAGACCGGCACCCCGTCGGCCGCCCCGTGGCCCACACCCCGGTTGCCCCCTTCCTGCCCGCCGAAGCCGCCGCCCTCTGCGACCGTTGCCTCGGCCGGCGCCTCGTGGGTGCCATCGGGGAACCCCAGCCGGAAGTGGGCGCCGCAGCCCGCGCCGAGCGTGGCTGGGATCCAGTGGCAGCAGCCGACTGCCCGGTGTGCGAGGATTCGTTCACCCAATTCGACGACTGGCTTCGCGTCGCGCTCGAAGAATTGCAGCACTACGAATTCTCGACCTTCCAGATCGGCACCGCCTTTCCGGAGCCCTGCGAAGCCATCGAGAAGGGCCTTCTGAAGGCCGTTGGGGAGGAAGGACCACAGGACACCATCCGGACAGAGGCGAACCGCTTGCTGGGCCCGGCGATCGCCGAGGCAACCGGTGCCACGCTGGAGACCGGCGGACGCCCCGAACTCGCCCTGCTGGTTGACACCCGTTTCTGGACCGCCGAGGCCACGCCCAATTCGGTCTACGTGCGCGGCCGGTACACCAAGACCCGCCGCGACATCCCCCAGACCCACTGGCCCTGCCGCCGCTGCCAGGGACGTGGCTGCTGGGAATGCAACGACACCGGCGTCCAGTACGCCGAGAGCGTGGAGGATGCCATCGCTGCCGTGCTGGTGCCCGCTTTCGATGCCAAGAGCGCCAGTTTCCATGGCGCCGGCCGCGAAGACATCGACGCCCTCATGCTTGGAACCGGCCGCCCGTTCATCCTCGAACTCAACGGCCCCCGCAAGCGGACCGCCGACCTGGCAGCCGCCGAGGCCGCCATCAACGCCACGTCCGCTGAGTCGGGCGTCGGCGTGACCGGCTTGCGCCCTGCCGAAAAGGCCGAGGTGGCAGCCATCAAGGCGGGCGAATACCAGAAGGAATACCTGGCCCACTGCGTCTCGGAAGCCCCGGTCAGCCGGGCCGCCGTGGAGGCAGCCTGCGCCGCGCTCACGGGCACGACCCTCGAGCAGCGGACCCCGGAGCGCGTGTCCCACCGCCGCGCGGACCTGGTTCGCAACCGAACCGTCGAACATGTCACCATCGAGTCCTGGCCACCGGGGCAGGACAGCAGCGACCGCTTCAGTGTCCGCGTCCTCGCCGAGAGCGGG
>JBFIJP010000279.1:0-5623 GCA_041600695.1 Thermoplasmatota archaeon
AGGATGGGAATCTTCCAGTGGCGCCAGATGCGAATCGCCCGCCGCTTGTGGATGGTGTCGTCCTTGGTGCTGAACATGCCCGGGACTATGATCAGGCCAAAGTCGCTGTGCTGCTGGTGCTGCGGTCCCAGCCATCCGGCGATCCGGACGCCGTCGGAGCTGCGGAAATGGATGTGCCGAAACGGCTTCGGATAGGGATTGACCGTTGCGAAGAACCGTGATGACCCCGGCCGCGCATGGCCAATGAAGTCGGCCGTCCGCTTCAGGCGGAAGATCCAGTTGCGGGGGTGGCCCCGATCAACGGGATCCTGGTGGATTCGTTCCAATTGGCGCTTTAAGATCGCCAAATCCACGGGTTGTTGCGCCGCTGAGTCCACGGGGTCCTTCGAGCGTCGCAGCAAGCCCATGACCACAATGGGGTGGGACCGGAGAAAGGCCTTGCTCTCTGGCCGGCGTCGGCGGTGACGGCGGACGCGGGCGGTGGAAGCGCCACCCACGGAGACTAGCCGGACCCGGGGCCAAGTGGCTGCGAGCAGATGCGTGTCTGCGCCACCGCGTCCAGTCGCGTCGCATGTCTGGCGCCCACCTGGTCGGAGCGCCTCAACGGCCTGCTGTCCGCCCGGAATGGGGCCCTGGGACGCTGCGAACCCTGTTGAACCGGGTCACCCTACTTCGCCGGGCTCGCGCCGGGCAATGACGATGGCGGCGTCGGTGTGCCGGCTGACAGTCTCAACGGCCAGGGAACTGGTGCCCTCTTCGGGGACGATGAGCACGCGTGCGTCCCGCAAGCGGTGGGCGAACGCCTGCGCGGTGTTGGCCGCCGCCTCGGGTACGCCATCGCCGATGTGGACCTCCCACAGGCGCGCGGAAATGCCCTTCGTCCACTTGACCACCCGGTTGGCGGCCTCGGCGGGGCTGTGTTCTTCGGCCACCAGCAGGACCCGGTCGTCGGCCAGTAGGGCCAGGCCGGTCACGTCCCCCGGATCGACGCCGATGACCACCCGGTCGTATCCGCCGCGGGCGGTGGGTCGCTCGTCAAGGGCAGCCAAGATGGCCAAGAGCGTCGCTTCGCGGCTGGGGCCCACGGGCTGGCTGCGCTTGTCCTCGCGGGGACCGTTGAGTAACACCCGCACCGACGGGGGAACGGGCTCGCCTGGGGCCAGCCCCAGGACCGGGATGGCATGGTGCTCAAGGAAGGGCACCAACCGGTGGTAGAGTCGAAAGTCGTCGGTGACGAGGGCGACGGGGCGGTTGGTGCGTTCGCCGATGTGGCCGGTCAGTAGGGGGCCTCCTTGCCGAGGTGTTGGAGGTGGGCGTGAATGAGTGCCGGCATCGCGGCAAGAGCGGTTGCCGTCTCGAAGCCGATGCCGCGGCCCGTCAATTCAAGCGTATGCTTTGCGCCTTTCAGGACGCCGGCCGGAAGCCCCCGTGGGCCCAGTCCCACCACCAGGAGTTGGGATTCGCCCCGGCGCAGGCTTTCGGCCATTTGGAGCGGTGTGACGGCCTGGGCGCGCGGCTGCGGGTGTTCGGAGGTCACCACCACGCGGCCGAGTTGTGGTGGGAAACCGGCGCTCGCGCCATGTTTGCCGCCGGGGTAGTCGAAGAGGTGGAATCGGCCGGCCGCCGCCAAGTCACGGAAGTAGGACCCGCCGTCCCCGATGGAGGTGCTATTGGCCACGAAATTGGCCACCTCGATCGGCGTTCGGAGGTCGGGCGCCTCGGGGTTCTTCGATTCCCGGCGCCGCCCCTCGTCGTACGGGAACCCGAACGTAGCCAGGTTGCATTCAAACGCCAGCGCCACGGGAGCCGCCCGTGCCAGGGCGCGGCGCATGGCATCATGCCAACGCACGGGGTCGTAGGAATTGTAGAGGCCCAGGGTGAGGCGTCCTTTCATGCGGACCCCCGTGGAAACGATGCGCGACCGGAGGCCACCCGTGGGGGTCGCGGGGGACGGTTCTGACCCCGGCTGGGGGGACCTGTGTGGGCCACGCATGAGCGACCGCGGCCGACCAAAAAAGGGGGCGGTCCCGCGGCGGCATGCATCGGTGGTCGTTGCGACCCGCAGGCGGGGCGCGAGAGGTCAACAGACGGGGTGACGCCGTGGCTGGCGGCGGAAGGCCATGCAGCCGAAAGGCTGCACAACAGGGGCGCGCTGCGCAACAAGCTCTTTACCCGCCCAGGACGCCCCCCATTCGTGCGCGCCGCGGCCGTGCTGCTCATCCTGGCCATCGTCCTAGGTGGCTGTAGCGAGCCGTCGCTGCCCGCGGAGCCCCCCGTCGGTCCGGTGCTGCCCCCGCCGGGAACGAATGCCACCCAGCCCCCACCCAAAGCCGAGTGGTTCAATTTCAGCCTGGCCGCCGAGGAATACAACCACAGCCTGCAACGGTACCAGTTGGCGGCGCTGGGGCCAGGCGTCGTGGCCATTCACATCAACGGCTCCATCGGCGCGCTGGGCTACACATCCAACTGTGCAGTAGCCACTGTCGATGTCCGGAGCCGTGACGACCTTGAGATTGCTTCGGGGGGCGTCATCGTGTGGGCTGCCGGGGAAACCAATTACGTCGCGGCCGAACTGGCCGGTCGCGGCATCGGGACCTCCCAGACCGACAGTCCAGGGGGCAGCAGCGCGCCGTCCAGTCACACCATCGGTGCCGCCGTGGAGGTGGCCACCGGCGACCGGCTCACCGTGGAACTCGGCGGCGGCGACCCGGCCTTCATGAATGGCACCTTCACGAACGCCGAAAGCGACGACGCACCGCAGGCCAACTTCCTCAACGTATCCGTACACACCTCAGGCCAGGTCGAATGGGCGCCCCTGCCGTCACGCCCTCTTCGCTGCGGCTCAGGCACCGCCGGCATGGACAGGGCCGCCCGCGTGGAGGCACCCCGGTTCGAGGCGCAACTCCAGGGCCGCGTTGGCATGAACACCACGTCGGCGTCGACGCTGCTGTTCTTTGATACCGGAGGCCCGGCCGGCGCCTTCAATGCGGCCGAGGTGACGTTCATGGATCAGAACCACACCGATCCACGGGCCCTCGCGCTGACGGCGCCCCAGGCGGGACATGTTGAGATTCAACTGGAGCGGTGGGTTAGCCCGGGCGGGCCGACCCCCCTGTGGCTCGTGGCGGACACCCACTGGCCCTTCGTGTCTGCGCTCGCAGAGGCCAGCTAGCCAGCCGCGCCCCGGGCAAGCTCGCCTGGCGCCCGAGTCGAGGCGCGCTCAGGCGGGAAGGCAGGCTACGGCCGGCTGGTTTTTCGCCAGCGTCCATTCGCGGGTACGACCCCCCCCCGGCTCGTGAACGGGCGCGTCGTTGTTTGTAGCCGCCCACCGCCGACCAGTCCGGTGGCGCCGTGTGCCCAGGGGCGTCGGTGACACCTCCCGGCAAAAAAACCGACGACAGAGGGGGCAAAAGCGCGCTGGGTACGTTACGGCTAACTGGGGATGCAGAGCCCCATGCCGGTGGGGTCGTAGCTTCCCGTTGCCGCAGCGGGCAGCACAACAGGCCCGAGCACGGTCGGAATCGATGCGGGATCCAGTGGGTCGCTGCCGCCCGTGACTTCGGCGCCATCGCCATAGCAGTCGCCGTCCGTGTCGGCGGCGAGCGGGTCGGTTCCGTGCGTGTGGATCTCATCCCCGTCGCCCAAGCCATCACCATCGGTGTCGGCGTTGGTTGGGTCGGTGAAATGGGTGTTCACCTCATCTCCATCCGCTAGGCCGTCGCCATCCGAGTCGGCCAGGCAGGCATCGGTGCCGATGCTCGCCTCGTCGCCGTCGCTCAGGCCGTCGCCGTCCGAATCGGCTTTCAACGGATCCGTGCAGGTGCCGTCGCCTATTTCGAACCCGTCCGTCAAACCGTCGCCATCCGTGTCGGCGCTGAGCGGGTCGGTGCCGTGGGTGTTGACCTCGGCACCGTCGTCAAGGCCATCACCATCGGTGTCCGCGTTTAGGGGGTCGGTGCCGTGCGTGAAGACTTCTGCACCATCGCTCAGCCCATCGCCGTCCGTGTCCGGGTTGCCCGGGTCCGTGCCGTAAATGTTGGTTTCGTCATCGTCCATAATGCCGTCGCCATCGCTGTCGACGGGGCCGGTGGCCACGCGCTCGTACGTTGCAAGAATCTCTTCCGCAGTGCGAGCAACACTCGATATTCGCAGCGCGTCGACGACGCCCACGAATTGTTCGTAGCGGCCTGTGTCCGAATCGTCGCGGAAAAAGATCGCCTCGGTCGGCGGGGCGGCAAACGTGGTTTCTGTTTCGCCGAGCAATTCTCCCTGCAAATACACCTCGACCGACGTGGGGCTGGTGGACACAAAGGCAATGTAGTGCTGGACGCCGGGCTCAATGGCCCCTGCGCCGACGGCGCGGTTGGGGTAATCTTGGATGGCCCACTGGCCGCCGGTGTTGTAGTAATACCACCCGTTGTCGTCGGCGTCATCGAAACTGAAAATCTTGCGCCAGCCTCCCCCGTCTAGATTCTCCGGGGTCATGACCACCTCGATCGTGTAGGGGTGCTGGATGAGGCTGGCATGCTGGGTCCAGCTCAGGCCGGTTGGGTCGGTGTCGGCGATGCGGACGCCCTGCCCCCAGGGTGCGGCCTCGAAGCCGCCAGTGCCAAGTGCGACGATATCCCGACCGTTGCCCGATGAATCGGTCAGGGCGCCGTTGAATTCGAAGCGGGCAAGCACGTCCGCGTCATTGCCGAAGAATTCGTTGGGGGCAACGGCGTTGACGTGCGGGGAAACGCCGGCGGTGATGAGGGCCGCGACGGCCAGCAGCGGGACCACTGTATAACGGCGTTCTGAGTGTCGTTTGGTGTACTTCATAGCTAGACCAACCGTTTTGAATAAACGGTTGCAGCTAGTTCAAGCCGAGGGGAATGTGGCTGACCTAGCTAGTCTTCGTACCGCCTCCGCGTAGCCTGTAAAGTCACCCGGATCGGGCCGGTGCCAGACCCTCGCTGCCGGGCGGGCCAAGCTGTTTGCGCGGCTCCTCAGGCAGCAATTTCCGGCAGGTGCCGGGGGAGCAGAGCCACCAACCCAGCCGCCGCGTTCAGCATGGCCTCGGCGCGAGCCGGCTCAATGTGATCGGCGGTGCTCAGAAGTAAGGCCTTGCCTTTCCACTGCCACAGGTAACGGTCCAGCGGCATCAGGTACTCCATCATGCGCGGGTGCAGGATATCATACGCGAAGCGACGGTCCGGACTCCGGACCCAGAAACGGCGGCTGAATTCGTCGCTCTCGAAGTCGATGTCCTCTCCCCCCAGTGCATCGAAGATCTTGTGGCCGACATGTTCACGGCGTACGACGAGGCCCGGGGAGGAAAGGGGCATTCGCAGGGCACAAATCTGGTGAACATGATGTTCCCGGTTCTTGCCATAGCCCGTCGTGTACTCGTATTGGAATACCACGAACGTGTTCCCGGCGACGGTGCCTCTAACCACATGCCTGGCCTTGCGCGAATGACCTCGTCCAAACGGCTCGAAGTGAGCAAAACCTTGCGACAGCTGCGGATCTTCCGCTGTGAAACGGTAACCCCGCTGCGCAGCCCAGGCGGCCATGCGTTTGCGTCGGCGGTCCCGGGCCAACTTGGCTGAATACAGCATTGCCGCGCCCACCGCCGCAAATA